>DAIDHR010000015.1 GCA_027459605.1 Alphaproteobacteria bacterium | reverse complement strand
GGCATCTACAATAGAACCAGAAGACCACTTAATACCTTTATCAATCAACTCTTCATTGACCATCTGAAGAAGCTTCTTGTAAGTACAAGACCTATTGTTCTTACTTCGGCAGGGGTTGTTAATACGAATGGGAATAATGCAGTTTTTTCGGGGCCTATTTCTGGAGTTAACACCTTAAGTACTTTCACGAAGACTGGACTTGGAGATTTGACACTGACCGGAACAAATGCATTTACAGGAGACATTACGATCAGTGCAGGAACATTGACAGGAAATTCAGGGAGTCTTAGTGGGGCCCCGAATATCCATGATAATGGAGGGTTAATCTTCGACCAAGTCTCAAATGGAACAACATCTAGTAAAATTGATGGGACGGGGTTTGTTACGAAAACAGGAGCTGGAACGTTAACTCTCACAGCCACCAGTCCCTACAGTGGAAATACAACCGTATCTCAAGGAATCCTTATTCTTGATGGAAGTCTTCCCAATAGCAATGTAACAGTTGATGCAGGTGCGACTCTTGAAGGAAATGGAAGTATGAAGTCCTTAGATCTTGAAGGAACCATTGCACCGGGTCACTCCATAGGAACTTAAACAATAACGGGTAATTATGTGATGGGACCGACCTCAACATACGAAGCTGAGATTAATTCAGCAGGAGCCCCAGATTTAATTGCCGTAGGGGGAACTGCAAGTCTCAATGGGACACTTGATGTAACGAGTGTGAGCCCGCTTCAAAGCTTAGCGAATAAGACCTACACGATTCTAACAGCAGGAGGAGGGCTTGGAGGAACTAAATTTGCTCGTGCTATTTCTTCTCAGCGCATTAAATATACAGTTACTTATTTAGCAAATGCGGTCGAGATAACGACAATGGCGATGCAGACTTTCGCTTCAGCCTTTGCCCCAACAAACGACAGCAATGCAGCAAGAACAGCTCGTTATTTTGACACATTTGCCAGCACGGTGACGCCTGGGACGGATCTAGCTTTTGTTATAGGTGTTTTGGATACTTATTTGGCAGCAGAAAATGTTGCAGGATTAACCCACGCGTTCAATCAAATCCAACCTTCTCAATATCGAGAGCTTGGCCTGTTGTCTTTCTTGAATAGTGAACTTGTGAGCGAGACTGTTAGGTCACAGCAACAGTATTTAAGAGAAACGAACCGTCTTTCTACTGAGTTAAAGCAACTTGAAGGAGTATCCTCCGAGCGGGTTGCATCCTTTCATGGCCTTGTGAGCGACACCCTATCAAAAGGCTCTAGCTTTTCAAGTGTAAGCTCCCGGATTTCCCGTGGACCAAGTCTTGGGTTTTTTGCGCCACATGGGGCAGAAGGCTCAGGCATGCCTGGAAACCAAAGAGTTCGATTTGGAAGTTCTTCTGCTTGGTTTCAAAGCTATGGTCAGGTTCAAGAGAAGAACAGCTCCCATGGAAACAGAGGTCTTCGCAGTCAAACAGGAGGGATCAGCCTTGGAGCCGACCATGAGGTGGTCAAGAACACCTTTGTTGGGCTTTTTGCAGGGATGTCTACGACCCCATTTCACTGGCACGGCCATCGAGGAAAAGGCCACATGAAGAGCTATTATGGAGGTTTATACGGCACGTGGATGGATGACTGTGGTCTTTACTTGGATGGGCAAGTGATTGCGGGTCAAGACCGGTATAGATCCCATAGGAACATTAACTTTGGACCTATTCATCGGAAAGCTAAAGAGCATCATCATGGGAACCAATTCTCTGTTGATACGGAAGTTGGGTATGCGATGACCTTACCCCTTTTGACTGTGCAACCTTATCTTGATGCGAGTTATATGTTTGTTCATGAGAATGGATTCCGAGAGAAGGGGGCTCAAAGTTTGGATTTTAGGATTAAGAAGAAGAATGCCTCATTTATTCGCGGGGCGGTAGGGACGCAGCTTTACCGGACATTTGTTGCTGGGGAGACTCTGATACGTCCAGCGATTCAACTAGCCTATGTGCATAAGCAACCCATTGGTCATCATGAGGCAATAAAGGGAGGATTGGTAGGAGAGCCACAAACGCTGAGTGTGCTAGGAGATAATAAGCCGCGGAATCAATTTGCGCCTGGAATAAGTTTGACTTCTCAGTTCCAAAATGGGCTTTACATAATAGCGAATGTGAGTGGGGAGGTTCTTGACGGGCAGAACGCAGGCGAAGCCTTGGTAAGAGTGGGGTATGATTTTTAGGTATGTGTAATGTGATTATCTTTTCTCCTGACTCTGGGCACAGTTGGTGGGAGGAAAGATAATAGAGCTTTGGAAGTTAATAATCATCTCCCTATTGCGAAGAGTTTCGAGTTACAAAACGTAGAAACCCTGATAAGGGATCTATGGAATTTAGCAGGATTAACTATCTTGGAAGCAGCGATTTCATTTATACAGATTTAAAAATCTAAATCCGTGTAATGAGGTGATGGCGTTATACCCGGGACGATGTCGCCTAAAATATCGCGAAAACTCGGACGTGATTTTACCCGTGCATACCATAATTTTGCAATGGCGTGCTTATCCCAGGGTACATCTCCTAGATAGTCGATGCAGGAAAGATGAGCAGCTGCTGAAATGTCTGCTAGAGAAAATTCATCTCCGCTTAACCACTTTCGCCGATCACATAGCCAAGAAATGTATTCTAAGTGATCATGAATATTTGCATTTCCTATGCGAATAGCCGTTGAATCTGGGCCCCCTTGACCCATTTTACGTTTCAAAACTTTTTCATAAACAAGATTATGAGTTACTTCGTCATTAAATTTCTCATCAAACCAGGCCACAAGTCGCCTGACTTCAGCCCGTTGGGCAGATGTATTCCCAAAGAAAGAAGGTTCAAAATAGACCTCGTCCAAGTATTCAGAAATGGGGTAAGCATTAGCGATGTTCTTCCCATCATCGTCCGTAAGAACGGGAGGAATCCCTTCGGGATTAAGAGGTAAAAAAGAGGTGTTTTCTTCCCAAGGTTTAATAATGATAATCTCAAAAGGAAGTTTCTTTTCCGCAAGTAAAATACGAATTTTTCGAGAAAAAGGACAAAGCCAATAATAATAAAGTTTTCGCATCAGTAATTACCCTTGGACTAAGTTAAAATATGTGATATCCAGACTCAACTTTTATCACAGGGTGACCCTATGACTCTAGAGCAAATCTTACTTCTTTCATTTATTCAAGGTGTGACGGAGTTTCTCCCTATTAGCTCATCGGGTCATTTGGTATTAATCCCGGCATTGTGTGGCTGGAAAGACCAGGGCTTGATGATGGATGTAGCTGCTCATATGGGGACATTAGGATCAGTTCTTTTTTATTTTCACAAGGACGTTGCGACTCTTTTTAAAGGAACATTTTCTCTGATAAAAGGGCAGATCAATGAAAATACGAAGCTTTTATTAAACCTTATTATCGCTACAGTTCCCGTTGTTTTATTAGGAGTTTTCTTTGAAAAAATGGTTGGGGAGGGGTTGCGAAGTGTAATAGTCATTGCGTGGGTAGGGATTATCTTTGGATTCATTTTATATTATGCAGATAAATATGGTCATTTAGTTGAGACTGTTGCTGATACAAATCTTAAAAGGGCTTTTGTTTTTGGTCTTTCTCAATGTGTAGCTCTTGTAAACGGCGTTAGCCGGTCGGGAGCATGCCTGACGGCAGGTCGGATTATGAATTATAAACGGGCAGATGCGGCTCGCTTTGCCTTTTTAATGTCTATTCCAACCATCACAGCTGCTGGGATTTTAAAGGGGTATCAATTAGTTAAGTCTGGGGATCTCACCATGCTGAATGATGCATCTCTTATGATGGTATTTTCTTTTATCTTTGGTTTCTGTGCCATTGCTTTTATGATGCGTTGGCTCCAAAAGTCTACCTTGACTCTCTTCGTTATCTACCGAATTCTCTTGGGTGTATTCCTTTTGATTGGTGTATATGGAGGGTTTTTGAATCTGGTTCCTTGTCATTAATCGAGGCTTACTGTTAGCTTTTTAAGGGATAGGTTACTTTCATGGGACGCATGGATGTCTTCTATAAGATTATGAAGCATCACCCTTAAAGCCTCTTGAGGAGGAGCTTTTTTTATATTCATAAAGATTGTTTCTTCGCGCCAAGGTTCAGTTGGAGGTAGTTTATCACATTCATAAAAACGGACATGGAGAACATATCGCTTAGGTCGGTTTTCATATCGTGTTGGATTAGCTCTTCCGTCAACTATGATGGGGGGATCTTTTTGGTTAACTTGTGCGGCGGCTGGAGGTCCACTTTGAGGAGTAGCCTCTGGAGGGGAAGTCCCTACAGTGGGTGCACCGGGTGGGACTGCTGGAGCAGGACCAGGTATGGAGGGCGCTGGAGTAGAGGCAGGAGGGGTACCAGGTCCTTCTGTTGGTGGAGAGGTCGGTGCAGGAGGGGCACCAGGTCCTTCTGTTGGTGGAGGGGTCGGTGCAGGAGGGGCACCCGCAGGCGGCGGAGGGCCGGGTACTGCTGCAGGGGCCATTACAGGTGAAGGGGGAGGAGGTGCCGCTGCAGGAATTGTTCCTGGAGGGATTTCTTTTGGCCCTAAGGCTTCTGGTTTTGTCTCTTCATGGGGTAAGATTGTGTAATCCACTAAAACAAGCCGCACGTTTTTAAAAAATCTTCTGTGAGGATCATAGTTCATATCAAATCTAAGCTGATGGTCGATAACATTAAAATCCACTTCTTTCATATCAAAAGATCTTTCGGAAGGAACGATGCGGACCCATGGCATTGGAGCTGAAATTTGGAAAGGGTATTTAGTTCCTGGATTTGGTCCTTCTTCTACAGAGACTGATGTACCACATCCTACTAAAAGAAAACAAAGAAGAGAGCCTGTTGATTTTTTCACCTGCAACCTTTTTATCATTATTTTTCTATTTGCTCACAGTATGCCAGAGGAAAATGAAAAGACCAAGAATTTAGTTAATTACTTTTATTCCTTATTAAAATTATGATAAAACCAAAGGACTGGAAGAGGAGCTAAGGAAAGAGACTAGCCAAAGTTCTTTTTTGGAGAGGAAAATAAAGGTATTTTTTTGATATGTCCAATCCTAAGTTCATGTTTCGGGGCGTTTTTAAAAATTGTTCCTTTAAGTAAAAATTATAAACCCTTATAAACCTCTCGCCTATGAGCTATACTAACTACAAGAACAACTAGCTTATCATCTTCTATCCTGTAGAGGACTCTATAATCTCCCACTCTTAGGCGATATAGATCCTCTATTCCTTTAAGACGTTTGCTTGAGGATAATGAGCAAGGGTTAGTCTCCAATTTTACTAATGCTCGTAAGAGGCGAGCTTGAGCCGAGCGATCAAGCTTCCGAAGTTGCCGTTGGGCAGGTTCTTCTAAGATGACTTTATACATTAGCTAAGAGAGATCTTAAGTTCTTTAGCCAAGTCATGAAGAGAAATGCGTTTGTCTGGATCAGCTTCTTCCATTGCTTTCATGGCTAATTTTAAGTCATACAAATCTTCAGCTTCTTCTAAAAGTTTAAGATCTTCAATTGGGACTAATGCTACAAGTTCCTTCCCCCTTCTTGTAAGAACGACTCTTTCTTTCCCATAAGCTGTTTCATTTAAGATTTCCGAGAAATGGCTACGTGCCTCTAAGGTTGTGACATGCCTCATTTTATCTACTCCATCATTAAGTGATTTTGTATCTTATGTTATTTTAGGACGTAATGTACGTTATGTCAAATTTTTGTGTATATGATAAAATTGTCACTTTGATAATTTTCCGAGTTTTCATTTCGTCTCACTAAACCACCGTGTAATGAGACAAATTTTTATCTTTTTGAAATCCAAGGAATTACAGTGTGAATGATTCTAAAATGTGTGATGTCAGTTTGCATTCAAACAAGGAGTAGAAAGACGAGGTGAGGGGCGCAGAGCGTATTCTAATACGTGAGCATCCCGCCTCCGAAGTTTGACGCGCTCATTGGAAGAAAGCGAATGGGTATGATTTTTTTATGGAGGATTTCGAAAGGCGCGCAAAGTTAGCTACGTCTCAACTCTGTTCCAGATATGTTTCTTCACAAAGTACATGAGAAGAGTAAAAATAAAGAAGTAAATCAAAACCTTATAGCCTGTTTGTTTTCTGACTTCGAGTTCGGGCTCAGCAGCCCAGGCTAAAAAAGTAACTACATCTTTGCTCATTTGATTAACATTAGGTTTGGATCCGTCTCCATAAGTGACAAGTCCTTCTGAAAGGGGAGGGGGCATGGCGATTTGATTTCCGGGGAAGTAAAGATTGTAATTCATGCCAGGTGCTAATTCCACGTTTTTTGGAGGAGAGGCTTCATATCCTGTTAAAAGGGCATAAATATAATCAGGCCCTCCGCCGCGGGCTTTTGTTATAAGCGAAAGATCGGGAGGGACAGCTCCGTTATTGGCCGCGCGTGCTGCTTGTTCATTTTTAAAGGGCTCTGGAAAAACATCTGTGGGGAGGGCTGGTTTCTCAACAACCTCACCCTCATCGTTTATTGTTTGGACCTTGTACTCTGCAGCAATGGCTTTGATCTCTTCGGGATTATATCCTAAAGCTTCTAAATCTCGAAAACGGATTTGGTTTAAATTATGGCAGGTAGCACAAACTTGTTTGTACACTTGAAAGCCGTGTTGAAGCTCGGTTCTATCATAAGTTCCGAAAGGTCCTTGAAATGACCACTTTTCATGGGGTAAAGGGGGAGTCTCACTCCCATAAAGCGGGCTTAACCCTCCCAAAAGAAGAAGGAAAATGGCACTGCTTTTTCCAAAGAATCGGCGTTCTTTCCCTGATCGAAGGACAGGTTCACTGAGGCTTTTTGGAAGGGGTCTTGTCTTTTCATAGAATCCTAGGAGTGGTAGAACCACAAAGAAAAAAGCAAAGTAGAGAAGGGTTGTGAATTGCCCTAAGGTTTGGTTAGAAAGTCCCCCCAAAGTAGTATAAGCATAATCGGGAGAATGAGCTCCGACGATACCTAAAATGATGCAATCAATGACGAATACCCAGAAAAACCATTTATAAAGGGGACGGAAAGTGGCACTTCTAACCTTAGATGTATCCAACCAAGGGAGGAAAAAAAGAATCATAACCGCACTGAACATGGATAAGACCCCTAACATCTTATTTGGGATCGAGCGCAAAATGGCATAAAAAGGAAGAAAATACCATTCAGGAACGATATGGGGGGGAGTAACTAAAGGGTTTGCAGGGATATAGTTGTCAGGTTCCCCAAAAAAGTTGGGGTTAAAGAAGATAAAGTAAGACCATAGGAAAGCAAAAATTCCGAAACCAAATAGATCCTTTACCGTGTAGTATGGATGGAAAGGGATGCTATCCCTCGGCTCTTTGCGTTCAATTCCGAGAGGATTGTTCGACCCATGTTGGTGAAGAGCAATCAAATGGAGAATCACAACACCTACGATTAAGAAAGGAAAAAGATAATGAAGGACGAAAAAGCGGTTCAACGTCGGATTATCAACGGAAAAGCCTCCCCAAAGCCACTCCACGATATTTTCGCCAAACGGAAAGACAGAAAATAGATTTGTAATGACTGTTGCTCCCCAGTAGCTCATTTGTCCCCAAGGGAGAACATATCCCATAAAGGCTGTGGCCATCATGAGGAGGAGTATAACGACACCTAATATCCACAAGAGCTCGCGGGGGGCTTTGTAAGATCCATAATAAAGTCCACGAAATAAGTGAATGTAAACGACAATGAAAAACATTGTGGCGCCGTTGGCATGCAAATAACGCATAAACCATCCGTAATTGACATTGCGCATGATATACTCAACGCTATCAAAGGCGAGCTTTGTATCCGGGACATAATGCATTGCAAGAAAAATTCCTGAAACGATCATGATCACTAGGGTTATTCCTGCCAAAGAGCCAAAGTTCCACCAGTAATTTAAATTTTTTGGCGTTGGATATTTCCTGAGCTCATGGTCCATAAAGGAAAAAACGGGGAGCCGATAGTCAATCCATCGCGCAATTTTTGTAAGACTACCCATTATTAACCTCATTGGCGCCAATTCGAATTTTCGTTGTCGTTAAAAATGTATAGGGGGGAATATGAAGATTGGCAGGGGCAGGGCCTCGCCTGACTCTACCAGAGGTATCATAAAGAGAGCCGTGGCAAGGACAGGCCCATCCTCCATATTTACCTCGATTTTCTGTAGGCTTATTACCCGTTGGGATACAGCCTAAATGAGTACAAATCCCAACTACGATCAACCATTGATCATGTCCTTTTTTGACTCGCTCTTGATCCTTCTCTGGGTCTATGAGCTCAGAGAGGGGTACTTGCTCTGCGACTTTTATTTCCTGGGGTGTTCGATGGCGGATAAAGATTGGTTTGCCTCGCCAAACAACTGTAATAGCTTGTCCTAAAGGAATTGGCGAAAGATCAACATCAATTGTGGATTGCGCAAGGACATCAGAAGCAGGATTCATGCTGTCGATAAAAGGCCAGGTAAAATAAGCAGTTCCAACAGCTCCAAGAGCTCCTGCTGTTAAAATCAAAAAATCCCTGCGTGTGGGGTCTTTTGGCTTAGGGGAGTGATGATCAAGCGATACTTCAGTCATGGGCTCCCTTCTTTTTCTCTGTTTCTGCTCTAGCGCTTTGATGGTGACCTGATATACGATCTGGTGGTGGAACAGTTTTAATCAACTTTTAATGAAATTTAAAGGACTCAAATGCATCTTGTTTTATTTCAGCCTGAAATTCCTCAAAATGTTGGGACCCTCATGCGGTTTTCTGCTTGTATGGGTATTCCTCTTGATATCATTGAGCCGTGTGGATTTCTCTTTACAGACAAACACTTAAAGAGAGCTGGCATGGACTATATAGAACTTGCAACAACCCATCGCTTTTCTTCATGGAAGGCTTTTTGTGATGCCTATAAAGGATTTAGGCGAGTGGCTGTGACGGCATCTTCTTCCCAAAATTATGTGGAGTTTTCTTTTGAAAAAAATGACCTTTTGATAATGGGTCAGGAAAGTATAGGGTTTCCTTCTGAAATTGTGGCAGATTGCCATGAGTCTGTTGTGATACCTATGATTCCAGGAAGACGTTCGTTGAATCTGGCTTTATCAGCCGCTATTGTGACAACTGAAGCTTTACGTCAAACCCAAGGGCTTCCAGGATCTAATCATGGATAAAAAAAAACAAATTGCATCAGAGTGGTTTTCTCATCTTCAAAACCAGCTGATTAATATCTTTGAAACGATTGAGCAGGAATCTTCTTTATCTCAATATGACAAAAAACCTGGCCACTTTGTACGAAAACCTTGGGTCCGTGAGGGGGGGGGAGGAGGCACAATGGCCATTTTAGAGGGAAGAGTCTTTGAAAAAGCTGGTGTGAATGTTTCAACGGTTTTTGGTGAATTTTCTGAAGAATTTCAAAGCCAAATTCCTGGAACCGAGGAAGATCCTCGCTTCTGGGCGAGTGGTATTTCTCTTGTCATTCACCCCCGGTCTCCCCATGTGCCCATTGTTCACATGAATACCCGAATGATCGTGACACAGAAACTTTGGTTTGGAGGAGGGGCTGACCTAACCCCCTGTTTTCCAGTAAAGAAAGACACCCAAGATTTTCATGCTGCCTTCAAAAAGACCTGTGATGCTTTTGATTCGGGATACTATGAGAAATTCAAGAAATGGGCTGATGATTATTTTTATCTTCCTCATCGAAAAGAATCGCGGGGGGTAGGGGGCATTTTTTATGACTATCTGAATAGCGGGCAGTGGGATGATGATTTTGCATTTACGCAGGAAGTTGGACGGACCTTTGCCTCTGTTTATCCCGAAATTGTCCTTAGGCACCTAAATACCCCTTGGGCAGAGCTTGAGCGGAAAGCCCAGCTTAAAAAGCGTGGTCGGTACGTTGAGTTTAATCTGCTTTATGATCGAGGAACTCAATTTGGCCTTAAAACTGGGGGGAACGTAGAAGCCATTTTGATGTCACTTCCACCTTCTGTCGAATGGTTGAGTCTATAAATAAAAAATTAACCAAATTTTAATATTTTTATATAATTCTTATAAATAGAATTTATATAAATATTAATTTTTTGTTCTAAAAAAGTTTCAGTCCCTTTATCAATAAGGCCGATATAACAATACAGGGCATAAAAGATTAGGATTTCGTAGGGAGGGTAAAAAGATGAAAAAGGTAATAATCTTACTTGGAGTTTTATGGATGGTTGGGATTATGAATGCACATGCTGCCTGCTTTCCGCTCTCATTTAATGCAGGTAACGCTAAATTTATAGCTAATAATCAACCTGTTGGAGGCTGTACCTATAATCTTAATATTAAACAGAATACACCTGCGGCTATAAAGTCATTTCAATATAATGCTAGGAGCGGGCATATTCAGTTGTTGACACGCGACCTTAAGATAAATCCGACGACATATAAGTACATTTGTAGTTATAAGAAATCTTACTCTGGAACTAAGGATATCTATATTTCACAAAAATGATCAAGAGTGACATATACTCTAAGAGCCTCTTATCTACATTCCTGAAATAACTCACAGAGAAAGTCGAGGAAAACCATCAACGCAAGTATGCGTCTATATACCTTTCGTACATAAATCTCTGCAAGTTGAAAAAAATCACTTTTTTAAAATGGGCCCTCAATAGCCATGGGTTACGATAGTTATGTGGTTGTGGCTTATAAAGTCGCTTTATGAGTCAAACTTCATAAAAGGTTAACAATTAAAAAAAGGACTGGTTATGAAAATGACAAAATACATAAAAAATGTCTCTGTGGATAACAAATTGCTCAGCAGACAAAACTTCTTCTTGATTACCTTTTCTTTTTTCCTTGTCTCATCGTCTTCATTGCAGGGATATATTGGGGGTAAGACAGATCCATATTATGATGTGATAGACAAAACAGATCATCCAGGAGGAGTTCACACCTTAAAGACTGAGCTGGGTGAGGTAGATATAGGAGGGAGACTGAAAGAATCCCACCCAACTTTCATCGGGTCTATGAATGTAAAGTATAATATTCCTCTAGAGGAATTAAATAAAATTAGACATCCAGCCATCCTCGACTTCCCTGCAAAAGAAAAAGCAAAGGGTGCTGCAAAAGGTATAAATACGTATGATATCGATATTTGCGCAGCTACTTTTTCGGTGTCAACAAAAGATAAACCAACAGCTCAAGATATAGATGATTATTATGATATCCTTCTAGAATTCAAACCTACCCCTAGTAAAGAACTCTCGGATAATTTTTTCCTACCCACAGGATATCGACTAGAAGCATATCCAGTAAAGTTTGTTACGAATAATAATTCTAACGGGGGGCTTTCTGCTACCCCTCAAGATAACTGCAAGCTTGATGCTTGGGATTGGTGTCCTCTAAATACAATGGATCGAAAAAGCACATATACGGATTCTATGCAATTTACTTTAGGAGGAAATATTGGAGGTGGGTTTCCTACTGCAGTGACGGGAAGTATTTCTCCTAGCTTTAGTATAGGCCATCAATATGCAAGAGATATAATGGATATCGATACTATTAGCACCATGCATCTTAACAAAGCGCAATGGGATATAAACTACAATCGTTTAAGCTTGGATCAGAAAAACGGGTTTTCCCCTGGAGGAACTTTAAAGCAGTCACTGAGATGGGTTTGGAAAGTAAACCATCAAGATGCGCTTGGTAATTTATATCAAAATAGCTTGCCAGGAGAAGATCCCAATCAGTTTTATCTTCCACTCCAAGTTAATCTCTTTGCAGGATTTGCTCATATGCATCAAACTGGTAAGGAGCAAGAGCATAAAAGAACTCCTTTGTTACCTGTGGTAACAGATTATGTCTTACTCAAAATTCCTTCAGAACCCAAACCTGATAAAGGAAAAGGGATTATATTCAAATCTGAACACTTTATTAAGAGTTTGTAAAGAAGAACAATTCTCAACAACCCTCAGTCATAAACGGAGGGTTGTTGTCCTCACCTCTACATCATTTACAGGCTCTGCTTTTAAAGTATTAATGTAATCAGCAATAAGGTATTTAGAAAGAAGAGCAAAACGAGAAATACCAAGTTCTTATGGTTTTACTTCCTCAATGTGTACATCATCTCCTGATTTTAACGAAGTGCCAAGCCAAGACCTCCATCCTAAATAGCTTTTATCTTTAATGTGAGTGGAGGGGGGATGAATGACTGTATAAGTCAATGAAAAATCCATACGAGGACCTATGTAAAGCTGAGTCAAATCAATCAGGCGATGAAAGCCCTTTCCGTAGGGAAGAAAATGATCGAGTTGAGGTTGTGTTAAGGGGCCAAGATGGAGGCGGAAATGACTTTCCTGATCCCACACTCGAGTCCCAAGAATAGCCCCATTTCCTAGCTTTTGCCACTGGCCCTTTTGACCAATGCGAGTTCTTTGATCAGGAGAAAGAAATCGCCAACGCCCTACGCATTTCTCAATTTGAAGAGGAATTTGAAAGTAACTCGATAATATGGCCTTTAGGCCTTCAGCAGATCGAGGATGGGACCAATAGAGTCCTGCGTAATCCAAAAGACTGCGGTCCGGCACATGAAGTCGATTTTGAAGGGAAGGTTGTCCAATTCCTACGAAGGCCTTCAGGCCTATAGCCATTTCTGTTTTTTCGGGAGAGAGAGTGTTAAGACTGATGAGATATTGCTTACGTATTCGATGCAGGATAGAAATCAACCGATGGTTAAAGATATCAAGAAAATCTTTAAGACTTGAATCCTCACTTCGAATCCGTTGGATAATCATTTCTGTATAGGGAAAAGGGAGTGGGCCTTGGATTCCTGCTATTCCCATAAAGTTCACATTCATGATGGGGGGCCCTAAAGGGGATGTCTTGGCATCTAACGTGGCATTTTCTAAAGAGTAAATATCGCTTGAGAGGGATTCGAGAAAAACCCGAGACTTCACAGTTACAACTTCATCTCGAGGATTGACAGTTTCTCCAAAGGGAGCTGCTTTTGGATATAAATATTCTAAGAGCTTTATGGCTTGATGAAATTCAAACCGGTAAGGCTCTTGAAAGAAAACATCCCTTACAGTAAGGGTTGACTGCCGATTTGAGCTGGCCATCGTTTCCAGATTCCATCACTTTGAGTACTGATAAGCGTCAATTCCGTAAAAGAATTTAACGAGACATAAAGACTAAAAAATTCATTTAAAATAGTTGATAACATATACCCCCCCTGTCCTGAAAAGGGAGTTTCGTTTATAGTCAGGGTAATGCTTAGACCTTGGATGAATCCTCGCCACGCATCGCATCCCCAGCGCCGCATGACAGGCTTATAATTGATATCTACAAGGTCGTTGATTTCTGCATGGGACTTGTTCCTGTTAAACCCAGAATAAAGCTGCAAGAGTTCTTTAAGCGCTAGGACAGCCTTTTGATGGCCACTTAAACTGAGATGGTTGAGTGAAAGTTGTGAGATGATTCGCCATTGTGACTCGCCGCTAAGGGAAGGCTGAATCTGAGGGGTAGGACGCTCCAAACATGTAATTGTGGTAGGGGGAAGCATGCCTTCAACTTGCAAAGTCCCCCCTGCAGGAACATAAGTTGCTAAATCACGATTTGTGCAGAGTGTATAAGCATAAACTGCTTGGGTGCTTGGATTTTGGGGAGTAAAATTATAATCAACAAACGAGAGGAAGACATCCGTCCCAAGAACATCCGGTATTTCAGAGGGGGATCTGGTTGAATGCCAGAAAAGACCATTATCTTTTGCTTCAACTTCGTAGTTGTAAGAAAAATAAGGAGCAAAAACTTCTGGTTCCTGACCCCCAACTCCAGCAGCAACTACCTTTAAGATACTGAAGATTTCTGTGGAGTCCTCGTTTCTTTGATCGCCTACCAGGCGGTAAGAAATAGATTGATAGTTCAGATCAATGGGTTCACTAATTTTGTGGAACAAGTTTATAATAGGTGCACACCCAAGGATAAAGTTTCGTTGAGTGACTCGGATCTTGTCGGCCCGGCTGCGATCAGCTAAGGGAATGTATATATCTACATGTCGACTTGCTCCTGCCGTCGAGAAATTATTGATATCAATAAACTTAAATTTTTCTGGAAAAACAAAGTATTCATGGAGAAGACGGTATGCATCGAGGGAATTGTAGGGGTAGGGAATTAACGATTCATCTTCTTTAAACCCCACTGGAACAAGGGATCCATCCGGGAGTTGAGTTGGAGAGGTGGCTGTGTCTGCTTGGATAAAAACGGGTGTCGGATCTTCTGGAAGATACCCAAAAATACTGTCATAAAGACAATGAGTTGTTACGGAGTCTCCTGAAATATAGAAGCGGAGGGAGGGGGGGCTAAGCTCGCTCATAATTCCATCGTACCGCTCGACTCGAATTTTCAATAGCCATTGTGTTTGAAGCCGCGGAGAAGAAAGGGGGCTATCGTCTACACTCATAATAGTCGCCTCGGTGACTTCAAAAGGCCATAATTCAACGGGAGCTGTTGTCATAAAACGGCAAGTTTTGTTTTCTTGAGCTTCTGTAAACAGAGGTGTTCCTCGAGGAACCTGATATCCTGAAGTTTGTTTACCAAGATGAGGGGATAGTCGAAATAGGGCAATTGAAGATGAAGGAAAGGGAGCTACGAACTGGGGATAGAGAACCCCCAAAAGGGTATTCGTGAATTGGATATATCGATTATCAATTTCTTTCTGTAAGCGTCCGGTGAGGAACGCAAAAGATTCTAAAAGTCGTTGTACATGAGGATCGGCTGATCCCTTTTCAGAAAGATTTAAGTTTTGGGCAATTTTGGGGTATTGGGAAACGAATCGTGCCCCCGCGCGGTGCAAATACACCATTTCTTGCTGATAGTAATCGAGCATTTGCTCGAAATGTTCCCGACTCAAAGCAATTCCTCTTTTTTATTTCTCTCCCTCAGTTTACTTTAAACTGGGAAAGGTTGCTAGGTTTATCGTGATTACTCGGTTGACTTAGTTGAAAATTTTCCATACGCATGAAGAGAATCTGGAGGGCATAGATTTTTTTCCAGTATTTCAATAATCAATATGACTAACGATAGGGACCTATGGATGAGTATTTTTGAATCAATTTATCGTTTTTTTGGCTGGTGGATCATTAATATTGATTTTTTCCTGGTGCTGCTTCTTATCCTAGCAGCAGGGCTTTTCTGGTTACAAAGGAAAAAATGGGGTAAGCGTCTCTTAATTATAAGTTGCGCTGGATTTGTTTTTTTGGGGATTGTCCCGATAGGCCTATGGTCCTTTGAAACTCTTGAAAACAGGTTTCCTAAGGTGGCTCAAATTCCCACCGACGTAAAAGGGATAATTCTTTTGGGAGGCCCTTTTGATAAGCTTACGACCATTGGACGAGGCGAAGCGGCTTATAATTTAACTCTGGGAAGGTTCATTCGGGTTTTTGAAATAGCAAAAGAAAATCCCCAATTACAGCTTGTCTTTGCAGGAAGTCATTTTGAAAATGAGATGGCGAAAAAAGAATTTAGGGCTTTAGGACTTGATCCTGAGTCAATTCTTTTTCCAGATAGTTCAAACAATACGAAGGAAAATGCGGCACACACAGCAATACATCTTGATCCCAAACCAGGGGAAAAATGGCTCCTTGTGACTTCTGCCTATCATATGCCACGGTCAGTTGGGCTTTTCCGTAAAGCTGGGTTTGATGTGATTCCTTATCCAGTGGATTATCATGCTCCTGGCCATTATGAAATGTGGTTTTTTATCGGCCTAAAAATGAACCTTGATGCATGGCATGCTATTGCACGTGAGTGGCTGGGTATGGTTGTAAATTACATGATGGGAAGATCGAGTGAAATATACCCGGGCCCTCTTACGGGTAATTAGGATTACCCCAGGTATATCCATATCCTAAATAGCCAATGAATTTTTTTGATCCGCAAATGTTATGGCCAACGCTGAACAGAATGCTGGTATGGGGGGTAAAAAAATAACTTCCTCCAAAGTTATAAATAAGCCTCGCCCCTTCGCTTTGACTTTTCCTCCCCTCAGCATAAAATTCATGACCTAGCATGAAGTTCCGAGTGAATTGCCATTGGATTATAGCCCCACCGTAAGGATAGTTCTTTTTGGTTTTTGCCCGATTGATGCCATAGCCTGCGGCTACTGTGATTTTTAGGGCCCTCCATTGCTTTTGAAGCAATAAGGGAAATGTCCCAAACCACATTCCGTTTCCTAATCCTTTATCTGGATTTCCTGAAGGAAGCGTAATTTTGGGATATATGCCAATGGTGGGAAGACTTTCCGTTTCACGGACAAAGCGGTACTTGACGCCGACTTTTGTATCTCCATACCCGTAATGGGAAGCTCCCTGTTTAGGAGCTGAGAGGTTTAAAGGAAACTCAAATTGGAGTTGGAGATTAGGAAGAACGCCCATGCTGGTCCAGAGAATGGGAACGTCTGCGGTGGTTCCTGTTTTTATATGAGTGAAAGTTGAGTGTAAATCAAGAAAAATCTGTCCTTGAGGAAGAGGAACAGGGCTGTTCAGGATGAATTCATCAACCGAAGAAAGATCACACTTATCTGCCCAAGAAAGACTTTGAAAAGCATATGCCAAAAGGAAGGCTATAAGGGGAATTTTTCTTTTCATTCGTAGGTTCAAGACCAGATAATTTTCTTCTTTTGTAACATCTTATTGATGATTTACCTACAGAAGTTATTCAACGTCTGCCAAATAACTTTTCCATATCAGTAAGCTTGAGCTCTACGTAGGTTGGCCTGCCATGGTTGCATTGACCCGAATGGGGAGTTTGTTCCATCTGTCGAAGAAGAGCATTCATTTCTTCAAGGGAAAGTTTGCGACCAGCCCTTACGCTATTGTGGCAGGCGCAGGTAGCTAAAATTTCAGCTAGACGCTCTTTAAGGCTTATGGGGCTGCCTAAGTCTTTCACCTCATCTGCAAGATCTTGGAGAAGTCCTTGGATATTAACTTCCCCTAAAAGAGCAGGGAGCTCACGAACCAAATAAGCTTTTTCTCCAAAAGGTTCAATCACAAGACCAAGATTTTGGAGATCTTGTCGAACCTCTTTTAGGAGATGAAGGGATTCTTCATCGAGTTCAACAATTTCAGGGATCAAAAGGGGTTGGCGTTTGACATGTCCCATTTCAGCTTTAAGTCGCTCATAAACAAGGCGCTCGTGCGCTGCGTGCTGATCTACGATGACGAGGCCTTCATCTGTTTGAGCGACTATATACGTTTCATGCACTTGGGTCTTCGCTAACCCCAAAGGAGGTATATCTAAAGGAGCCTCAGGGCTTAGGGGAGTTGATGATTCTTGAAGATAATTCAAAGGAGCTCGCTCTTGCTTTGGCATAGGCTGAGCCTCAGCCTCAGCGCTTCTTGTAAAGTTTTCGTTTGCCATGGCCAAGTCACGCTGCGGACGTGCCAACCCAGGGTTTCGGAGATACCCTGTTAACGAAGGTTGGCGGAGAGGTTCAGGGCGAAAAGACTGGAAAGCTTGTTGACTAATAGTTGTTGAAGTTTTTTGGCTAGCTCTGGCCAGGGTTTGCTTTAAAGCGCTAACAATGGTTCCGCGAATAAGCCCACTATCGCGAAATCTCACTTCAGTTTTAGCAGGATGAACATTAACGTCGAGATCTTCCCGGGGAACATCCAAAAAAAGAGCCAGGAGAGGATAGCGATTGGATGCTAAAAAATCCTGATAAGCTGTGCGCACAGCTCCTTGAAGAAGTTTGTCCTTGACGGGGCGTCCATTTACAAAGAGATACTGATGAGACGCTGTGGCCCGATTCAAAGTGGGAAGGGAAATAAATCCTCTAAGGTCAATTTGATCCCGACTTATCTCAAGAGGGAGGGCATTTTGCGAAAAGTCAGCTCCCATAACATGAGAAAGGCGTTCTTGAAGAGAGTCACAAGATTTGTAATCAAAAACAACACGCCCGTCAGAGAGAAGCTTAAAGCCCACGGAAGGATGGCTCATAGCAAGGCGATTAATAAGGTCAACGGCATGGGAAAGTTCAGTTTGGGGAGCTTTAAGAAATTTTAAACGAGCAGGAGTTGCATAAAAAAGGTCCCTAACTTCAATGTGAGTTCCTTGCGGATGAGAAGAGGGAATAGGAGCATTTTTTTCACCTCCCTCGAGTTTTAGAGTCCACCCTTCTTCGGCTCCTTGAGCCCGACTTGTGAGCTGAAGGCGACTAACCGATCCTATGGAAGGAAGAGCTTCTCCTCGAAAGCCGAGGGTTTGAATATTAAACAGGTCACTCGAGGGGAGTTTTGATGTTGCATGGCGCTCGACAGCAAGCTCTAGATCATCCCGTGTCATCCCAAATCCATTATCTGTAACGGCGATGAGGCTCCGTCCTCCATCGCGAAGCTGAACGGTGATAGTCGTGGCCTTTGCATCAAGGGCATTCTCAACGAGTTCTTTAACAGCAGAAGCTGGGCGTTCAATGACTTCACCAGCGGCGATTTGATTAATGAGATGGGGCTCAAGCTTCCGAATCTTCATATAGCAAGATATTCCTTTGCTAAGCGCTTTCCTTCCTCAACGGCAGGCTGAATAAAAGCATTCACATTGATAAGATATGACGTCAAGATTGTTTCAATCATAAAGTGCATCATTAACGCTCCTAAAACATATTCATCAATCGAATCAAAGGTAAATAGGCGTGTAGGGCATTTGTTACGAATCAAAGTTTCATATGTGGCACGTTGTTCTGCAGCAAAGAGATCTCCCATGGTTTTGCCTTGAAACTCGGGGATGAGAGGAAGGTAAATTTCATCACCCTGTCCCTTCCAAGAAGGAGCAAGAATCGTGAAAAATTTATCCTTGGGGCCAGCAAGGTAGAGCTGAAGTTGACTATGCTGATCAACTGTTCCGAGTGCTCGGATGGGTGTTGTTCCGTGACCATCTTTGCCAAGACTTTCTGCCCATAATTGACGATACCATAAAGAAAAGACATCTAATTGGTCTGAATAGGGTAGCATGACGGAAAGAGTTTTCTGGTGATGTTTTTCTAAATACACAGCCATGGACGCGCCAAGGAGAGCAGGAGGAGTTTCCTCAACAAGATGTTGACGTAAAACTTCTCGCCCTCCTTCTCGAAAGTCATAGGGATCAAGCCCTGCCAGAATGGCTGGGAGAAGTCCCACCACGGAAAAACAGGAATAGCGGCCTCCTATAGTGGTGGGGTGATCAAGACAAAACCACTTATGGTCTTCTGCAATTTTGCGAAGGGGATTAAGTGTAGGCTCTGTAATGACTACAATACGGTCCCTTAGGTTTTCATTTCCAAATTTTTGAATGCAAGTCAAAAGCTGAAAAAGAGTTTCGACAGTACTCCCCGATTTAGAAATAACAAGCAGTCCCGTTTTTTTGGGATCAATTTTTTGAAAAAGGGAAGAAAAGGTTGTAGGATCGATATTGTCTAGAAAATGAAGGTGGGGCCTCTTATGAGGAGCAAGCATATAGAGGGATTTACCGCTGAGACTTGAGCCTCCCGTTCCAAGAATTAAGACGTCATCAAATGCCTCAAGACGGCGAGAAGCCAGTTGATAGGATTGAATATCTTCCTCTTGGTCTACTAAAGAAAGGGAGGGGAGATGTCCCTCACGAAGGGCAGTTCTAAACGTTTCCAAGGCTTGTGATTTTAAAAAAGTGTGAAGGATGGCTTGATTCCCCTCGACACAATAGCATCCCTCAAGATTTTGATTATACCTCATTTTTTTACCTTTGAGTGGGGAAGGATAAACTGCCCATGATAAATAAAAAACGGAATTACTGAAAAAGTATTTTTCCCTAAATGATAGGAAGAAACAACTCCTTTCAACATTAAAACATCCTTACCTATTCAGTGGGGATTGGGCGACTTTGGGGAATTCCTTGCTTTTGAAGATCTAGTGATTCTTCATAGGGGTTAATAACATCCTTACTTTTTGCTTTTTTAATTCCTAGCTGTTCAAGGACCGGTTTTCCCTTAGCGCTTTCAATACGGGATTCTTTGTCGAGCTCGTAAGCTATTGTATCTTGGCCTTCTTCAACTCCTGCCATTTCTAGAACAGCCTTTTGGCCAGGAGTTAATTCAGAAGCTCCGGTTTTGGAAGGGCCTAAAAATTGTTCCTTTGTGGAATGGAGCCCTTTAACATCTTGAGGTCGAGGCATGCCAGGCTTGGGGACCGGAAGGCAGAAAAAGTCTGGTGGCATGTCTAAGGGCTGATTACTAGGAGTCACTGAAAATTCATCAGGGGGATCTCGCTCGATCCCTAAGGATTTTTTAACTGAGTTACATCCCTGAAGGAGAAGACAACCAGAGACAAGACTAAGAGTGATGAGATGAGAGACCTGTTTCACTTTTTTTCCTCATATAGCTTTCTAGGAGTAAAAGACATACCCCGACAGTAATGGAACTATCCGCAACATTAAATGCGGGGAAATGATAACCGAGAATGTAAACATGAACGTAAATAAAATCAACTACTGCACCGAAACGGAGACGATCAATGATATTCCCAATAGCTCCGCCAATAATCAGGCTAAGAGCAATTAGCAAGAGTTTATCTGTTGTTCGAGAGAGCCAAATTCCTAACCCTATAGAAATGATAAGAGCCATAAAAATAAGCCCAAAGGTTCCCCAAAAAGTGTGAGCCTTTAGAAGCCCAAATCCCACCCCTTTGTTCCATGTGAGAATAATATCTAAAAAAGGAAAAATGGGAATGACCCTGGGTGGATTCATAAGATCATAAAGAATCCAAGCCTTTGAGGTTTGATCAAGGCCAATGATTAAAAGGACGATAAGAAAGGCATAGAAAAGACGCGTCATGATATTCCTCTAGAGACCAGAATCGATTTTTTCCACAGCTTGTGCACACCGTTGGCAAAGGTCAGGAAAAGATTGGATCTTTCCAACCTCAGGTAATATTTTCCAACACCGAACACATTTTTCCCCTTGGGCTTGTGTGACAAGAACACCAATCCCGGGGGCTTCTTCAAGGATAAAAGCATCTTGAGGAGGATGTTTTGAAGACACATCAACTCTTGAGGTAATAGAAAACTCTGCCAAATCAATGCCTTCGATGAAGGTGTGCAGAGAAGAGTCAAGAAAGATATGAACTTGAGCTTGAAGACTTGATCCAATTTGTTTGGAAGCTCTTGCAATTTCGAGAGCCCCTGTCATAGCCTTTCGAATTAATCGAAGACCTTCATATTTTTTGGCCAAAGCTAAAGAGTCCCAGGAAAAAGGAAGAATAGGAAATAACTCTAAGTGCGCACTTCCCTTCTTGTTGTGATAGCGAGAAAGCCAAGCTTCCTCAGCTGTAAAACAAAGAACCGGAGAAAGCCATCTGATGAGGGATTCAAAAATCAGGTCCATAGCGGTTCGTGCGGCTCTACGTTTTGGATCTGAAAAACTATCGCAATAAAGCGAATCTTTTCTGATATCAAAATAAAAGGCCGAAAGGTCAACAGCGCAAAAATTATGGACTTCAGAATAAAGTGCTTGGAAAGCATATGAGGCTGAAGTTTCGCGAACCTTTTGATCAACCTCATAAAGGCGATGAAGAACCCATTTTTCAAGCTCTGGCATCTGATTATAATCAACTCTTTCATTCTCGGAAAATCCTGATAAGGCTCCGAGCAAGTAGCGCAGTGTATTTCTGTAACGCCGGTATACATCTTGTTGACGCTTGAGAATTTCAGGGCCTACGCGTAAGTCCTCATAATAGTCGCTTCCAACAACCCATAGACGTAAGATATCAGCACCCATTGTACTTGTAATTGTTTGAGGGGATACCGCATCTCCTCGAGATTTAGACATCTTGCGTCCTTCCTCATCGACAATGAAACCATGGGTCACAACTTGCTTATAAGGAGCTGCATGGACTGTTCCGCAAGCAACGAGTAGAGAGGATTGGAACCATCCACGGTGTTGGTCAGACCCCTCTAGATAGAGATCAGCAGGCCAATGAAGCTCAGGGCGCATATGTAAGACGAAGCTTTGTGTCGATCCGGAATCAAACCAAACATCAAGAATATCTTGGACTTGATCGTAATCTGCGGGATCATATTTTGGGCCGAGAAAAAGGGCAGGGTCAGCTGTATACCACACATCAGAACCATCTTTTTGGACAGCTTTAACAATGCGATCAATCACATCGTGATCCCTCAAGATCTCGCCAGTTACCTTATGAACAAAAAGGGTTATGGGGACTCCCCAAGCTCGTTGACGAGAAATGCACCAATCTGGACGATTTTCAATCATCGCTTGGATACGGTTTTTAGCACCTTCCGGAAGCCATTCGACAGACTCAATGGCTTCAAGAGCTTTTTTTCGTAAACCTTTTTTCTCGAGACTGATAAACCATTGAGGGGTTGTTCTATAAATAAGAGGTTTTTTTGATCGCCAAGAATGGGGATAACTGTGGATTAGTTTCCCTTGTTTTAAAAGGGCCCCCTTTTCATTAAGCTTGGCAACAATTTCAGGACCAACTTTGTAGACGTGTTTCCCAGCAAATAGAGGTACGTGATCATAATAGGATCCATCTTCTGCAACCGTTTCAGGGATTTCTAATTTAAATTCTTTCCCGAGAGCAAAGTCTTCAACTCCGTGGCCGGGTGCTGTGTGGACAAGCCCAGTTCCTGCCTCCAAAGTGACGTGATCACCAGGAAGAAAAGGCACATCGAAATCATAGCCTTCTCCATAAAAGGGGTGGTGGGCAGAGGTTCCTTTTAACTCCTTACCTTTAATTTTTCCAAGGATAGTACTTTTTGTAATTCCCACTTCAGGTTCAAAGGTGTCCCTAAGACCTTCTGCAATCAAGATAACTTCGCCAGACTTTGCTAAAGAGTTTTCCTTTATGGAATCAACGCGTAAGGCTATGTAATCTAGATCTTTTCCGTAAGCAATGGCCCGATTACCAGGAAGTGTCCAAGGTGTTGTTGTCCAGATAACTGCATTTGCCCCTTCCAAAAAGGAAACAGGAGATTTTATAAGCGGAAAACGGGTATAAACAGAAAGGGATTCGTGGTCATCATATTCCACTTCCATTTCTGCAAGGGCAGTTTTTTCTACGACGGACCACATAACAGGCTTGACGCCTCGATATAGGCTTCCGTTCATCAAAAAAATCCCAAGTAGGCGGACAATATCAGCTTCCGCTTCATAGGTCATGGTTGTGTAAGGATGGTTCCAGTCTCCAGTGATTCCAAGCCGCTTGAACTCTTCCCGTTGAACCTGAATCCATTGGTTAGCGAAGGCTCGGCAATCTTTACGAAATTGGGCCCTCGGGATGTCATCTTTTGGGATGCCCTGTTCACGATATTTTTCTTCAATTTTAGCTTCAATGGGAAGTCCATGGCAGTCCCATCCAGGGACAAAGGGGGTAGATTTTCCAAGTTTGTATTGGGTCTTATTCACAATGTCTTTTAATATCTTATTCAAAGCATGCCCAAGATGGATGTTTCCATTAGCATAGGGAGGACCATCATGAAGGACAAAGAGCTCTCGATCCTCTGCCTTTTTTTGCATAAGGGTATAAAGGTCGATGTCTTCCCACCGCTTAAGGATTTGAGGTTCGCGCTGGGGTAAATCACCCCTCATGGGGAAATCTGTTTGGGGTAAAAAAATTGTGGGGCGATAATCTCGGCTCATTGGTATGCTAATGATTAACTTAATTATTGAATTCTATTTGTGCCATTTACATAACCTCACGTCAAATAAGATCTTAAGCTTATACAATTTTCCATTCAAACAATGAGCAGGAAGATAAGGCGAGGGGCGCCGAGCTCTAGCCCCCACCTCCGAAGTCTGACGCTTTCATTGGAAGAATGTGAAATGGTATTACTCGGGAATTTCACATACTTCGTTGACCCAATCCATAAAGTTGGGGTTATTTTCATTACATAAATTTGATTCACAGCAATAATCTGTATTCGGGAACTTACAGTTATTTTGGCCGGTGTTTCTGAAGTTGATTTGCTCACATGTCATACATTTATTTGAAAACGGTTCTTGGAAGTAGGCAATGCGTCCCCAGCACTCGAGCGCAGTTGCATTGTTCAGAAGATTGCTGAAAAGAAAAATAAAAAATAAAAAGGATTTAAAAAACATGGGGCCTCTCAGTTAGCTGTTTTATTATATTGGGTGATAATATAATAGATAAAGAGGCTGCCTAAGCCAGCGAAAAAACACCATACTGATACAAAAGCTACTGAATAAAAGAGTTGTGCTATAAAAAACCCCACGCCCAAAATGAAACTCAAAATCCACATATATTTTATACTAGATATAAAAAATACAAGAAAAGTTACAGTAAAGTAGACAGAAAGTATTGCCAAATCTATTAATGTAATCTTTGTTAGAGTTAGAGAATTAAATGGGAAGAAAAGAAAATTATAAACGATATGGTTTTTCACAATTTGAGCTCTCCAGCCCACAAATATCCACATTAAAAGAAAAAGAGTTGAAGTAAGAACCCCTAGGAGGAAAGTTCCTAATATTATTTTTTTACGGGTTTTGTTCTCTTCAAGGATATAGAGCGAATAAGGAACAAATGATGGCCAAAATATATTTGCAATAAAAAGAAAACCATAAACTCCAATTTTGTGTAAAAGGCTTAGAGTATCTCCTGCATTTAAGGTAATCCAGACAAGGCCTTCAAGAGCTTGTTGCCCTGCGAAGATTAGGGGGATTGTAGCAAATGGGCGAATTTTGATTGGCTTTGCCTTTAAAAGGGTTGCAGCCCCTATGACGCACAGGGCAGCGGAAGCTGTAAAACTGGCTTGGGCTGAGAAACAGATACTCTTTTATCCTTATTTAAAATTTGGTTTTTTCTATAAAAGTGTAGAAATCTATCTTTGTATATTTTTTTCTTAAAAAAACTCTATCATAAAGAGGACTAAAATGATATACAAATTTATCTTTTAAGTTGGAGTAAAAATAATACAAAATTAATAAAATGCTTCTTAAGCAATTACATTTGCATGAGGAATTTTTAATGGAGTAAATAATGAGTGCAGTTTTAAAAATGAATGAAGCGATACAAAAAAATGATCTTATTCCATTCACCAGACCTTGTTTTTCCGAAAACGCAATTCGATATTTAATACAATCTCTTGAATCAAATCATCTTCAAGGAGATGGTAATTTCACAAAAAAATGCCATCTTCTTCTTGAGGAGATAACAGGGGCCCAAAAAGTACTCCTTACTCATTCTTGTACCGCTTCCCTGGAGATGGCGGCTTTTCTTATCGACCTTAAGGAAGGAGATGAGGTGGTTATGCCTTCCTATACCTTCTCATCTACGGCAAATGCTGTTGTGTTAAGAGGGGCAATTCCAGTTTTTATTGATATTAGACCAGACACCCTTAATATTGACGAGAATCTTATTGAACAAGCCATTTCACCGAAAACAAAAGCCATTTTTGTTGTCCATTATGCGGGTGTTTCAGCTGATATGGAAACAATTAACAAAATAGCGAAAAGGCATAATCTTTTCGTTGTAGAAGATGCAGCTCAAGGGGTTGGATCATATTTCCAAAACAAGCCCTTAGGAACACTTGGGCACCTTGGAGCTTATAGTTTTCATGCGACTAAGAATATTATTTCTGGAGAGGGGGGAGCTCTTCTTATAAATGATGAAAAGTTTATAGAACATGCTGAAATAATGCGAGAAAAGGGAACAAACCGCAGTCAATTTTTACGAGGGGAGATAGATAAGTATACCTGGCAAGATAAGGGCTCCTCTTATTTGCCAAGTGATTTAGTGGCCGCGTTTCTGTTGTCCCAATTGGAAGAAATGGGAGAAATTAATAAAAAACGACTCATTATTTGGGATATGTATCAGGAAAGCCTCGAGCCCCTCGAAAGGGACAATTATTTAAAGCGTCCTTTTGTTCCTTCAGACTGCAGTCATAATGCCCATATCTATTATGTACTTGTTAACTCACCAGTTATTCGAGATGATTTGTTAAAATACATGAAAGCAAATGGAGTGCAATGTACTTCTCATTACGTTCCCCTTCACAGCTCTCCTGCAGGATTAAGATATGGCAAGACATCTGGGGATCTTTCAGTTACAAATGAGGTAGCCGATCAGATAGTCCGGTTGCCCTTGTGGGCGGGGATGAGTTCTGATAGGGTCGTGGAGATTGTAAAATTGCTTAATACATACTTTAGGGCTTAATATGTCATTTGAGAGGACAATTTTTATTACAGGGGGATATGGATTTATAGGATCCCATTTTGTTCGACTGTGTCTTCAAAAAGGGTGCCGTGTCATAAATCTTGATGCTCTTACGTATGCTGCATCTCAAGGGACATTAAAAGACATCGAAAAGGATGAGCTTCGATATCATTTTCAAAAAGGTCAAATTCAAGATCGGGATCTTGTGAGGTCAATCTTTTCAAAATTCAAACCAAGCATGGTTATTAACTTTGCAGCTGAAACCCACGTAGATCGTTCAATTGATTCTCCTCGAGCTTTTATTGACACCAACATCCTTGGAGCATTTACGCTACTCGAGGAGAGCTACAGTTTTTTCAACACTCTAACAGAGAAGGAAAAGGAGAATTTCAAATTTCTTCACATTTCGACAGATGAGGTGTTTGGGTCTTGTCCAGGTGATGCTTATAAAGAAGATGCTCCTTATAATCCAAGTTCTCCCTATGCTGCGAGTAAAGCATCTGCTGATTTGCTTATAAAATCATTTTATCATACGTATAATTTTCCAGTTCTTATTACCAACTGCACAAACAATTATGGGCCGTATCAATTTCCTGAAAAGTTGATTCCCCTTATGGTTATCCGAGCCCATAGCGAGCAGCCTCTTCCTATTTATGGCAGCGGAATGCAAATTAGGGACTGGCTATATGTTGAAGATCATGTTGAAGCCATTTGGAGTGTTCTTCAAGTTGGTAAAACAGGAAATACATACAATATCGCTGGATTGAATGGAGAAGTTCCTAATAAAGTTGTTGTTGAAGAAATTTGTACCATTTTTGATAACATAAGGCCACGCCAGAATAAAGCCTCCTACAGAGAGCTTATAACTTATGTTACGGACAGGCCAGGACATGATTTCCGCTATGCCTTAAATATTGAAAAGATTAAGCGGGATATAAGATGGTCTCCTAAAGTCAACTTTAGAGAGGGACTTAAGAAAACAGTAGGATGGTATTTAGAAAATGATTGGTGGTGGCAGGAAATTCTTGCAAAAGGATACCAAGCAGAACGATTAGGGTTAAGGAAGTAAAAATGAGAAAGGGAATTATTTTAGCAGGTGGAAAAGGAACGCGCTTATATCCGCTGACATCTGTCGTGAGTAAGCAACTCCTCCATGTTTATGATAAACCAATGGTTTATTACCCTCTATCTCTTCTTATGTTTGCAAATATAAGAGATATTCTCGTTATCTCCACTCCTCATGATCTTCCCAAGTATGAAGAGTTGCTGGGGGATGGCTCTGATTTTGGTCTCAACTTATCTTATAAAGTACAATTGGCCCCTCGTGGGCTGCCAGAAGCATTTATTCTAGCCGAGGATTTCCTGGATGGGGCTCCTTCTGCTTTGATTTTGGGCGACAATATATTCTTTGGGTCAGGTATACCCCCTCTCCTTGAAAAGGTTTCCGCTGACAGGGAAGGTATGCATATATTCTCATATCTTGTTCAAGATCCGCGAGAGTATGGGGTTGTCGAAATTAATGAAAAGAGGGAAGTTATTTCTATTGAAGAAAAACCTCAAAACCCAAAGTCAAACCTTGCCTTAACAGGATTATACTTTTGCGATCATCAAGCTCCTGCTCTTGCAAAGGCATTAAAACCATCAGCCCGGGGGGAGATAGAAATTATCGACCTCATGAAACAATACCATAAAATTGAACAGCTAAAAATGCAACAATTTGGGCGCGGAACAGCGTGGCTTGACACAGGGAATCCAGATAGCCTTTTAGATGCCTCCAATTTCATTGCTACCATTGAGCGCCGCCAAGGTTTTAAAGTAGCTTGTTTAGAAGAGATTGCCTTTAATAAAGAATGGATTAATCGCGAGACTTTAGAGAGGCTTGCGGAAAAACAACGGAACTCCTTTTATGGAAAGTATCTCTATACACTTTTAGGATATTAGGATGTCTCAGGCACAAACAATAATTGATGATTTTATCTGCTATGCCCCCACTTTTTTGGAAGATTCGCCTCATTTTCTAAAAATTTCTCGGGCTCTCAATGCCATTTTAACTTTGGGCATGAAAATAGATGAGGCCTTTATCCGGCTTGGGGTATCATTACCTGTTGGTGGCTCTCTTTTTTGTGTGGCTCAAAGGCCTTAAGGAAGTTTTCCATGGAATCTCAACTATCAATTGTTACTACACTATACCGATCAGAGCCTTATCTTCGTGAATTTTATGAACGGGTTAGCAAAACTGCTGAAAAAATTACACATAATTTTAACATTATCATGGTAAATGATGGATCTCCTGATAATTCTCTAGAAGTTGCCTTGGAGATCCAAAAGAAAGATCCAAGGGTAGTTGTTGTCGATTTATCCCGTAATTTTGGTCACCATCGAGCCATCATGACGGGTTTACGGTATGCAAAAGGAGATTACATTTTTTTTGTAGATTCCGATTTAGAAGAAGAACCCGAATTACTTAAATCCTTTTGGGAGGAGATGCATAAATCACAGGATGTAGACCTTATTTGTGGTATTCAAGAAAAAAGAAAGGGCGGATTTTTTGAGAGAGTTTCTGGAGATGTGTTCAATAAGTTAATTAATAAGTTATCCGACGTACCCATACCTGTAAATCTTGCTTTAGCTCGACTCATGACGCGGCGATATCTTGATAGCCTATTGCTGCATAATGAAACAGAGCTTACTTTTATAGGGATTAGTGCTCTTACGGGATTTAATCAAAAATGTGTTCCTATTAAGAAGAAACATAAAGGCGTAACATCTTATACCCTTAACCGTAAAATTAATTTGGCATTTAATTATATTACATCTCTTTCTAACGTTCCTTTGGTCTATACGTTTTATATAGGACTTGGCATAACCTTTTTTTCCTTTATTTTCCTTTTCTTACTTATTATCAGAAAGTTATTCGGTTTAGCTGAGTTAGGATGGACCTCGGTCGTCGTTTCAATTTGGCTTGTCGGTGGAATTATTATATTTTTCTTAGGAATTATAGGTATATATTTGTCAAAAATATTTATTGAGGTCAAAAATAGACCTCTATCAATTGTAAAAAATATTTATATAAATGATCAAAAGATTATTAATGTGGATAAAAAATATAATTTTTCAAAGTAAAACAAAAAATAAATATGAATATAGGTGATAGTGATATGAGAGAAACATATTTTATAACGCATAATCTTAATGATATCCAAAAGCAAGATCTTTTAAAGCTCTTTGAAACAGAGTCGTGGACTAAAGGGCGTACCTTAAAGGACATAGAGGCGGCAGAAAGAACCTGCCTCTTTTTTGGGGTAATAGAAAAAGCAACAGATACCTTAGTTGCATTTACCCGTGTGCTTACAGATGATGTAAAATATGCCTATATCCATGATGTCATCGTAGAGGAGAATCATCGTGGAAAAGGGCTAGGCCGATATATGATGGAGGCAGTCCTTTCCCATCCTCGTTTCAAAAACATAGTTTGTTTTGAGCTGCTATGTCTTGCAGATAATATTCCCTTTTATAATAAATTTCATTTTCAACAGCTTTCTCATGTTTTCGCTTTAAGGTATGATAAACGAAAACAATAATTTTGAATAAAACAAATTAACAATCATCAACTTGAAATTTTTTGAAATAGAAACAGTGTGATCTATATTTATTTTATATCTAATTCATGAAAGGTAAACCACTAGTTTGACTAGTGAGACTATAGCAAGGCTTGGCCTTAAGATTTAGTTGATGATGTTACCATGATAATCTCCGGTTGGCTTGACGGTCAACATAAGGAGAATAGAAAATGACAACATCATCATATGAAAGCCTAAGCCATTCTAAGTGGGATTGTAAATACCATGTGGTGTTTATTCCAAAGTGTCGAAAGAAAGAGTTATATGGAAAGATCCGAAAATTTCTTGGACCTGTATTCCATGAACTAGCTAGCCAAAGAGGCAGCAAGATCATAGAAGGTCATATGGTTCAAGATCATGTCCATATGCTTATTAGCATTCCTCCTAAATATTCTGTTTCTGAAGTGATTGGATATATAAAAGGGAAAAGTGCAATCTCTGTAGCTCGTCAATTCGGAGGGAGAAAGAAAAATTTCAATGGAGAAAGATTATGGGCACGGGGATATGCTGTTTCAACCGTTGGGTTTGAGACAGAGAAGATTCGAGCCTATATCAAAAATCAAGAACAGCTTGATAGCCAAGGCTCAAGCGAATCTGGTGAATTCTAACTATTGATGTAGCCCCGGCAGCCCTTTGGGCTGCTCATAACCGTCAAGCCCCTGGTATTACCAGGGCGTTATGACTCTTGCTGGGTTGAATCACTCAACACCTGTTATTGGGTTGCTAATCCTGCTCAATGTGTGTGCATACAAAAGGGGGGAGAAGTTTGTACTGCGAACTCTGGAGGAGGAGAATTTGGCTATTGTAAATGGCAAAAGGGTGGAATGCTATCTGCCTGTGAGGAGTGGCGCCTTCGCTGGGGAATTTGCGATGAACCTGGCCACAGGATTTTCCATACCACTCCCGAGGCTGAAGACTATTGTATTATGTTTGGGGGCCATGTGGAAACAAACACCACCAATGAGTCAACATGTGTGGATTTTTGGAATAATGGCAGGGTAAAGCAAACATGCTCCCTTACTGACCTGTGGAATGGAAAGTGCCCTTCCTCATCGAAGGAAAATTAGCAACGGACTAATCGATCGAGAAGAGCAATCATCTGCTGGTTGATGGCATCATAATTATTTTGCATGAGCTCTTCTCGGCTTTGGGTGAATCGGCTGGGTTTTAAATCCCCAGGAACGTGAGTAATCAAATCCTCAATACCTTTCTTGGTAATTTCCATGTGGAACTGTAATCCATAGACTCGAGGTCCATAACGATAGGCTTGCACTGGACATCCATCACTTCTCGCTAATAAAACACTGCTATGAGTGGAGCCTGGCATATCATTATGCCAATGAATAACAGGAAAGGATGAAGGAAAATCATAGAAAAGGGGATCGCTCTGTCCCTCCTTTGTTAAGGTAATTGAAAAGACGCCTACTTCTTTTTCCGGGCTCCTTAAGGTTTTTCCCCCTAAGGCTTCCCCGATGAGCTGGGCTCCCAAACAAAATCCCATGACATGTTTCTGAGCTTCAACAACTTCTTTTAAAAAGTTAATTTCGGCTTGTAAATAAGATAGGTGGCTTGCATCCCGCGGACTTTGTGGCCCTCCCATGGAAATGACAAAATCAAACTCACTCATATCTGGAATACTATCGCCTTGATAAGGTTTAATAATATGGAAAGGGTAAGTGTTGCGAGCAGCCCAGTTCTCAATGACACCTGGAGTTTCAAAATCGACATGTTGGATGCACATTATTCTCATTTTATTCCCCTTAATTCTTCATTAGATTTCTTTTTAAAAACATATAAAAACGACCTCCTATACAGAAACAGCCTTTAATAAGGCTTCTTTTCCAGGATCTGATTTTTTGTACTCTGGAACAAGAGCGTGAAGCAAGCGAAGAACCGAGGCATTATCTCGAGCTTTGGCAATGACTTCAAGCTCATTGAGGGCCCGTGTTAAGAATCCGTGGTCAACCGTACGGGGAGCTTCTAAAAGAACTTTCGGAATATCTGTAGACATTCGGTGTTCAGAGATCAGAACGGAGTCTTCTAGGAGTTTTTCTCCAGTTCCCAATCCTGTAAATTTGATTTCAATGTCACGATCAAGCTTAAGTTCTGCAAGGCAGATCATTTGTCTAGCCATATCAAGGATTTTTATAGACTCACCCATATCCAAAATGAAGACCCGTCCTCCTTGGAGATCCGAACTTATGGAAAAAGCCATTGCTTGAAGGATAAGACGAACTGCCTCCTGTCGACTTATAAAATACCGAGTTGCTTCGGGGTGGGAAATGGTGAGAGGGCCCCCGTTTTCAATTTGTCTTTTAAAAAGGGAAACGACAGAGCTAGAAGATTCGTAAACATTTCCAAAGCGCACGCTCGCATATCGTGTGCCATGAGGCTTTTGTCGCTCCAAAATATCAAGAGCTTGGCAATAGCATTCAGCAAGGCGTTTGGTGGCGCCCATGACACTTGTTGGGTTCATAGCCTTGTCCGTTGAAACATGCAACATCGTCCTTACATTGAAATCACGACAAGCATCAGCGACATTTCGGGTTCCGATGACATTTGTAAGAGCAGTGGGAGAGAGGTTTTCTTCGGTCATGTGGATATGGTTCAGGGCTGCAGCATGAAAGACGATATCGGGTTTAAATGTGGAAATAACACTGCGTATGTGGTCTCTACAGGTCACATCTGCTAAAACTCTATCTTGCAAAAGAGCCGGGTGACATCCTTTTGTCTCTGTCTCAGTCATGTATAAAAGCGATTCACACTGGTCCACTAAACAAAGATGAGAGGGGGAGTAACTCGAAACCTGGCGAACTATTTCTGCACCTATGGTTCCACCTGCTCCTGTCACAAGGACTCTTTTTCCTGCGATGAGGGTGGTTACAGTCTTTGTGTCAAGGTCTTCTTGAGGTGGGTTAAGAAGTTCTTCAATTTTGATCTGTCTTATCCTTAGTTTTGTGGGAGAAGAGACCATTTCACCCATGCGGGGAAGTCGAGCTAGGTGTAGGCCTAAAACAGAGGCTTCAGCTAAAACAAATTTAAGGGTTGTCCTGCTTAAATCTTCGTCTGCCACAACAAGCATATCGACAGCTTTGTTTTTCTTCTTGAAATCTTCGATTAAGAAAGAGAGCTCTTCAACTGTCCCGATGATATTGACGTGATGGACCTTGGGTGCCTTACAGGATTTACCTTCTTCGATGATACCTAAAAATTGATAGATATTATCTTGTTTCCTTAAAACTTCGGCCATAAAAAATTCTGTTTGCTTTCCTGATCCGACAACAAGAATTGACTTTTTGGGTGCATGAGGATTTAGAGAGGATGTTTTATTTTTATATAAACGATAAAAAAGGCGGGGAGCACCCAACAAAATGATAAGAACAAACCAATTTATAAATGGAATTGACTTGGGAAGAGAAAGATCTTGAGGCAAAAGAAACGGGGCAGGCAGATAGAGAAGCGTGATGCAAGTGGATGAGAGAAGAATTGCAACAAGATCACTTACTGAAGCATATTGCCAAATTCCCTTATAAAGTTGAGTTCCTAAAAAAATAGAGACCCCAAATAAAACAAAAAGACATGCATTAAACGTTATAGCGTAAGTTGATAGGGAAAACGAATCCTCCCCTAACCATAAGAAAAGGGATATTTGTAAACTTAAAATGATTATTAGAATATCTAATGCAAATATTAATCGAGGCCTATTTAGAAGAAGGGATGTAAAAATTTGACCAGTTAATTTCTTTAGATAAAATTGGATCATGATAGCCATATATTAAAGGGATTAAGCCCACGATACTAAGCAATTTATAAGAACCTATGTCTCTTGTCACTGAGAAAACGACAGCAAAAGCTACTCTTTTTTTTTCAAAACTTCAAAAGGGGAAGAGGGGGAGGGTTTCTCCTGGTAGTCTAAAGGTGTCGAATCAGGAGCAACAGGATATGGATCCAGATTTAAAGAGAGAAGTTGGATAACAACTTCCCCCAAATCAAGAGCATTTCCTTGGAGAGGTTCGATAAGATCCTTTGTTTCCAATTCCCTTTCTTCTTGAGTTTCAAGTGGGTCAAGCATGTAAATTTCATTTACAGGGATATCAAGATGTTGAGGAAAGGCAGCAAGTGTTCGCACGCATTGTTGGGTCACATCTGCCGTGATTTTTCCTGTTAGGAAAATATGGTCTTTTCTTTGAAGATGGAGGCGTGCTTCAAGAATTTCTAAAGACAGAAGGTTTAACCGTTTAGCAATAGCCTTTCGTTCTTCAGAATTTGCGATAAAGTTATAATCGGAAGGTTTTGAAGTTAGTGTATCAATATTGACAAATAAGGTTAGGGACATGGCTTTTTCTCTGTTTAATCAATGTGAGGCCATTCAGGGGATATTGTTTTTTCTAGATCTTGAGTTCTTAGGAGATGGTCACACGCAATGACATAAGATGTTATTTCTTTCAGTGAAGGAGGGTAAAACCTTCCATAAAGGTTGCGGGAAATTGCCTCTTCAAGTCCCTTTTGTTGATCCAAAGCTACGTTATAAGCTTTTAAAGCTCCATAAAAAAATGACGCACATTTTTTAACTTGTTTTCCGACACTTAAATCACTCACTCCGATTTCCCGAAGGGTTAAGTCTGTATAAGAAAAAAAGGCATCAAAAAGCGTTTGAGCAAGGGGGCCTTTTACATACCTTAATAGAAGAATCAAATGAAGGCTTGCACAATCAAAACGACCTTCGAGCGTATCAGCTATGCCCCACTTTTCATAAAATGTAATGGAACGGGCTTGTGTGAGGGCAGATAAACAAAGGCGTTCTCCCTGGCTTTGGTGTTTTTTCCGGAAACCGTTGACAGGAAGCATAACGAAAGGCATGGTAAACCTGATTTTTAGAGTATTTAACTGACATGTATTGATAAATGACAACAAAAGCAAGTCCTTTCATAATTACTTTAACCTTGGTCCTAGGCCTTACAGGTTGTGCCACCATTGATAATCATGGACATGAGGTTGATCCATCACAATTGGCACAAATACAGGTTGGGGTAACAACACAAGAACAAGTGGGCAAACTCTTAGGGACTCCTTCTTCCGTCTCTACCTTTGGAGATAAGACATGGTTTTATATGTATGATAAAGTCCAACGGAGAGCTTTTTTGTCTCCCACAATTTTACAAAGCAATATTACCCGAATTGAATTTGATGACCAAGGACGAGTAAAAAAACTTGATTCGGTCACAGAGAAAGACCAACAAGTTATTGCTCATATATCTCGTGAAACCCCAACCTCGGGCCATGAATTTGGAGTTCTTGAACAAATTTTTGGGAACGTAGGACGCTTTAACGGCAAGGACCCAGACAGTGAAAGAGGTGGGCCGTAAGGCCACAAGAAAAGATGGCTCAATTTCTTAAGACCCTTTCCTAGCTTAGAAAATCATGAGTGCAGGAAACAAAAAAGCCCTTGAAAGGGCTCTTTTGTTTGATAGACTCGATTGGCATTTACAATTTATTATTTAAAGTTTATGCCCCTTACCTGGGTTAATTTTTTTATCACCCACAAGGATAATCTTTCCATCGTCCTTGTTTGAAACACTTGCTTTTTTCTTTTTTACAAGCATAAGGATGCCATTATCCGTCTTTCCAGCTATTTCAGTGGCATAGGCTGCCAGAGATGTTGCGGAAAAGAATGCAACTGCCAAGGAGCCAAGAATTAATTTCTTAAACATTTGACCCTCCTTTTCAACACCGTTACATTACAATATATATTATTATATTAATTACCATTTTTACATTTTTAATCAATAAAAAATTAATAATTTTTATTCAAATATTCTAAAAGAGCGACGGCATTATTGCATTCTTCATTTTTTGCACTATACAAGAGGGTTATAGGTTGAGAATGGCTTAAGAGAACCTTAAGATGAATCGGATTCTTATCAAGTTCTTTCTGATATTTTTTTTTAAATTCTATCCATTTTTTAGGGTCATGGTTAAACCACTTGCGTAAGGCTGGAGATGGGGCAATCTCCTTAAGCCATAAGTCGATGTGAGCCTCTTCTTTGGAAAGACCTCTCGGCCACAGTCTATCAATCAGAACCCTAAATCCATCTGAAGGTTCCTTTTTCTCATAAACTCTTTTGATTTTAATCACGATGACTTCCATGAGGGACGTAACGATTCAAATAGAGGGGAGCTAAAGCTTCAAGAGAGCTCGGAAATATTGCCAAATCTTCTGCTGTCAGGGCTTGAGAAGAAACAATTGTATCTGTTTTCAAAAGCTCAACCTGATCAGGGGTTAAAGGGGGGGTTGGAAAAAATTGTGTCAATGTACTCATAAGCTTAGCAAGACCGAAAGGAACAGGAAGCAAGAGCCTTTTTCGATGAATGGTTTTGAGAAGATAGTTCATAAGCTCTTTAAAGGTATAAATCTTTGGTCCTCCTAGTTCATAAGTTTTTCCTTGGGCTTCCTTCATAAAAGAAGCTTTTAGAAATGCTTCAGCCACATTTTCGACATAAATTGGTTGAAACTTAGTTTTTCCGCCTCCAATTAGAGGAAGGAAGGGGGATATAAGGGCCATTTCTGCAAATCGATTAAGGAAAGCATCTTCTGGCCCAAAAATAACACTTGGCCTAAAAATTGTCGCACTGGGGAACTCTTTTAAAACAGCTTCTTCTCCTCGAGCTTTTGTAGAGGCATAGTGGGAGCGAGAGTTTTCATTAGCCCCTAAAGCTGACATATGGAGTAAGGTAGGAATGCCTAATTCAGCTGATATTTTTGCCACAAGACGGGCTCCCTCAACATGAATGGCCTCAAAAGTCTGAGGGCCCTTTTCATATAAAATTCCGACAAGGTTAATGACGACGTCAGCTCCTTCAATAACCTTTGTGATACTTTCAGCTTTCAAAACAGATGCTTGAAGGAGGCTGATTTGCCCCACCTCTCCTAAAGGTTTTAAAAAATTGGCGGCAATTGGATTGCGGACGGCTATTCGAATCAGGTCTTCCTCTTCCGCAAACTTCTGGACCAAATACCGTCCAACAAAACCAGAGCCTCCAAAAATTGTGATTTTTCGCATGCCAATTCCTTTTATGGGCAATTAGAAAATTTGTTTTATTTAAAAAAATACCATATACTTATAAATGTAAACTAGGTGAATTAGGTATGTCTTGGGGCTTGAATCCCTTCTTCTAACCAGGTGATGGCTGCTTTCGTATCTTTATGTTCTGCAAGCTCTAGTTTAGCAAAAAGAGCATAAACGAGTGCAGTTACATTTTCTTTTAATTTTAAAAGTTCGGTTAGGTGGGCTCTTGCTTCTCCCCAGAGGTTGGCTTTAAGGGAAGTGCGTGCGAGAAACAATAGACTCTCAGGGCTTTTAGGGTTATGAACTACAAGTTTCTTGGCAATTTGATAAGCCTCTAGTGGTGTTTGAGGTAAAGAAATCATAAGGTAAAGGTCCCCTTTTTTTTGGGTGGGATTTAATCTCCAGGTTCTTTCAAGAACTTGTAAGGCTTGGGATACTTTTCCTTGATCGTGTAAAAAAGAAGCAAAATCCTCGGTTGCCCCATCTAGACTTGGATCTAGATCATGAGATTGTTTTAAAAGAACTTCTCTTTGATGGGGCTTTATATTCTTTTGACTTGCGTGTTGATAGGTAAGGTAAGCTCGCTGCTTTTTACTTTCTTCAAGCGTAAAATAGCCCAAGTCCTCTAGCCGAAGGACTAGAGCTTCAGCTTCATCAAATTTTTTTTGATCCCGAGCTACGGCTAACAAGTGCTTTAATACCCACGACGAAGTAGGCTGCAATTTTTTTGCATACTCAAGAAGACCGTAGGCGGATTGTAGATCTCGACGATGGAAGGCTGAGCGAATTTGTCCTTTTAGGCCCAAAAAAGCGGACTTAGGATTTTTGACCAAATCCATAAAATACATTTCAGCTTCAAGATGTTTTTCTGATTTTTCAAGGGCTAATCCTGAAAACCAAAGGAAAAATGGATCATTCAAAAGTCGTTTACCAATTCTTTGTCGATATTCAAGGGCCTTTGGAAAAATCTCAGCTTCGTAACAGGTAACGAGATCTAAAAGTTGTTGCTTTGGATTTGCTTGTCCAAAAGAAGCTATCCACCTAAAGGAGGTCCCGAAGAACCAGGACAGGGTACTAACCAAAAAAACAAAAGAAATGAGGAGCAAAATAAGAAGGCCTATCCCCACAATGGCTGACAATCGAATTTCATATCCCAGCCACGTAATAACAATACTACCTTGATCTTGAATTAAGAAAAGAGCTGAAGGAACAAGAATTATAAATAAAATAGAAAGGAACAAAATCCATTTCATAGACATCAACCTTTTGAAAGCTCTAAAAGAAGGCTTTTGAGGAGCATTTCAAGAGAGAGGCGATCTTGGGCTAATGTTTTCCACTTCGAAAGCTGGGCTTTTTGCTCTGAGGAAAGGTTTTCAAATGACACAAGAGCTTTTTGGATGTCGTGAATTCTAATGGCCTCATGAATATCATCAAGGGGGTCAGTCTTACCTTCGTTTTTATCCAATTTGCGAACACTGATAAAGGATTTTATTTTCTCTTGAATGGATTTCCAAGGTGTTGTTGAGGTTCGAGGAGAGGCAATAACAAAGAGAGATTCGAGTTGATTATAAGTCGAGCTTGCTTTAATTGGAGCAAGAGTCTCAAAAAAATCTTGAGTCCAAGGATCAGAATGTTTTTCAAGAAAAGATTTTAATGTATCTAAAGAGATGTAGCCCTCTAGGGCCCCTTTTAAAAGTTCTAAGGCTATTAGTTGATGGGGAATTCGTAAAGGTTGCTGTTGTTTTGTTTCTAAAGCCTTCAATTTTTCATTAATGAGCTTCAAACTTTCTTGAGTAACGAGAACTGGTTTTGCGGTTTTTAGTCCTGAATTTCCATAGTTCTCAGAATATTTTTCCCAGATCAGGATTATAAAGAGAATAAAGATAATTAAGAAAGTAATTGCAAGAATTAGATATTTAAAAAAGTTCGGGGATTCCCTGTTTTTTTTGATTAGGTTTCCTATATCTTTTTTCTTTTTATCCATCAAAATATTCCAGCATATTCTTTGTTGTGGGTTTAGGGCTTATCCAAATTTCTTTCCACTTAAGGGATAAAGCTTTTTTTGCTACATCATCACTTAAACATAAAGATATCATTTGAGGGGTGTTGTCCTCAAGACCCTTCTTTATTAAAAGGTTGATAAAAAGGGCTGTTGTTTGGGGAGAAAAAAACATCACATGAGAAATTTCCTGATTCTGGAGTTGAGACACAAGGGGAGGTGGAAGAGTGTTGATTCCTTCAATCTGATAAACAACTTTTCTTGCGGCTTGAAACCCTTTGGATTCAAGGTCCCTCACAAGGTCCCTTTTGATCACTTCTCCAGAGAGATGCCATAAGGTTCCTTCTCCAGGATGGGCTGTGCGGGAAATAAGGTTGATTAAATCTTGAGCGGTTCCCGAGGCGCTTAAAACCTTTGAAAATCCTAACTGGTGAGCAAGACTCGCGGTTTGATCGCCCACCACATAAAGAGGAATATTTTTGAGGACTTGATAATCTTGAAAAGCGCGAAGGGCATTTTTACTGGTGATAATTAAAGCCTGAGGGTTTTTTGGGGGAACAAAAGGTAAAAAGATGGCTTTAAAGAGAGGGTAAAGAAAGGGGGTGATGCCTTTTGATTTCAAAATTTTGGCAAACGGAAGAGAATCTTCTTTTGGCCGAATTAAGAGGACGCTATGCATGAGGTTTCCCGCAGAATTTTGGCGGCGTCATTTCCGATTTTCTTAGCTTCTGAAACTGGACCTTGATGGATGACATACCGCATATTATGCCCTTGAGGTTCGCTTATCATTCCTTTGAAATACAGAATGTTTTCTTTTAGATAGGCATATCCAGCAATCGGGGTTCGGCAAGATCCGTGCATAGATTTCATAAAAGCTCTTTCAGTTGTTACGGCTTGAAATGTCGGAAAATGATTGAGGGGAGCTAAAAGATCGAGCAATTCATGATCTTCTTCACGACATTGAATTCCAATAGCTCCCTGAGCAACGGCTGGTAAAAATTCATCAAGAGAGAGAATCCTTGTGATCTGTTCCAACAGTCCAAGACGCTTCAATCCTGCAACAGCCAAAAGCGTTGCATCAAATTCTCCATTATCTATTTTCTTAAGACGTGTTGGTACGTTTCCTCTTAAGTGGGCAACTCGAAAGTAAGGAAATTTTTTAAGGATGTGCGCTTGGCGACGTAAGGAAGACGTTCCAAAAAGGGCTCCACTTTGAAGAGTTTCTAAAGGTTGTTTTTTTTGCGTGATAAGAGCATCTCGGGGGTCTTCTCGCTCAAGCATGACAGAAACGACAAGTCCTGGAGGCATCTCGACTGCCATATCTTTCATGGAATGAACGGCAAGATCGATTTTTTCCTGTAAAAGAGCATCTTCAATTTCTTTTGTGAAAAGAGATTTTCCACCGAGATCGATAAGGGTGCGATCGACAATTGTGTCGCCTGTTGTTTTGAAGGGGACAATTTCAAGTTGATTTTTAAGTTGGGGATGCTGAGCGAGAAGGGCATGCACAACTTCTTGAGTTTGGGCTAAAGCTAAAGTACTTCCGCGGGTACCAAGACGAAACGTTCTCATAACAAAATATCTTAAATACTTTGTTTCTTCTTGCCTAGAGGGAAGTTTTGTGGTTGAAGGGAGTATGATTATTTTAGGAATTGAAAGTAGTTGTGATGAAACAGCAGTAGCTGTGGTTGATGATGAAAGAAATATTCTTTCGAATATTGTCTCCTCTCAATATCAAGATCATAAACCTTTTGGAGGGGTTGTGCCTGAAATTGCAGCCCGTGCCCATCTGACCCATATTGAACTTATTGTGAACAAAGCACTTGAAGAAGCTGACTTAACTCTTGATGAGATTGATGGAGTTGCAGTCAGTGGCGGCCCAGGTCTTATTGGGGGCGTAATTGTGGGCGTGATGATGGCAAAGGGCTTAGCTATTGCAAAAAGTAAACCTTTCATTCCTGTTAATCACTTGGAAGCCCATGCATTAACAGCTCGGCTTGCCCATGATATCTCTTTCCCTTACCTTTTTCTTTTGGTGTCAGGGGGACACTGCCAATTTCTTATTGTGGAAGAGGTGGGGGACTACACTTACTTAGGCGGGACCATTGATGACGCTGTCGGAGAATGTTTAGACAAAACAGCTCGTCTTTTAGGATATGCCTACCCAGGAGGCCCTACAATTGAAAAGCTCGCGATGAAAGGAAATCCAGATGCCTTTCTTTTACCCACCCCTCTCAAAGGACAGGTTGGGTGTTCTTTTTCTTTCTCGGGTCTTAAAACAGCAGCCCGTAAGGTTATTCTAGAAAAAAAGAATACGACATCTTCATTCCAAGCAGATTTTTGTGCTTCCTTTCAAAAAACCATTGGAGAGATCTTGGTCGATAGAGCACGCCATGCTTTTTCAATGGCCCTTGAAAAAAAACCTGAAATCAACAATCTTATCGTGGCAGGGGGTGTTGCTGCTAACCAATATTTTCGGGAATGTCTTGCGGCTTGTGCTCAAGAAAATGGAGCACTCCTTGTAACACCCCCCGTGAGTTTGTGTACAGATAACGGGGCAATGGTCGCTTGGGCTGGAATAGAATATCTTAAGAGAGGGTTTGAGGGATCTTTAGATTTTACGCCCCGCCCACGGTGGCCCCTTGAAAGTTTGAAGGTTAAGTGAAGGAGAAATGGCGTGAATCAGGTCTTTGTCATTGGAGGAGGAGCTTGGGGGACAGCTTTAGCCCTTTCTATCTTTCGAGCAGGTTTGCTTCCAACCATTTGGTCTATAAGCCTCGATGAGGTTGAAGCCATTAATAATTATCATGAAAATGTTTTCCGCCTTCCAGGGATTGCCCTTGATCCCAGCTTGCATGCAACAATAAATACGGAGGAAGCGGTAAAAGCCGAAGCCGTTGTCTTTGCTCCCCCTGCCCAGTTTATGCGCAGCACGTGTGAAATTTTTTGTGAAATTGTACAACCCCAGGTACCCCTTATCATTGCTTCGAAAGGAATTGAAAATGGAACGTCCCTCTTAATGTCAGAAATCCTTCGAGAATATTTTCCCGAAAATCCTCTTTTGGTTCTGTCAGGACCAAGCTTTGCAAATGATGTGGCAAAAAAGCTCCCAACCGCTGTAACGCTTGCAGGTGAAAGGCTCCCTTTAAGCCAGAAAATCGCAAGCCTTCTTTCAAGCCAAGCCTTTCATCTTTATGCTTCTGACGATATTATTGGAGCTCAAGTAGGAGGCGCCTGCAAGAATATCATTGCCATTGCTTGTGGAATTCTCGAAGGGCGAGGCCTTGGGGATAATGTAAAGGCGGCTTTAATTACCCAAGGTCTTGCTGAAATTGCAGAGCTTGGCTGTAAAATGGGGGCTAAGTTTGAAACCTTCATGGGGCTTTCTGGGGTGGGGGATTTAACATTGACATCCTCAAGTTCCCAATCTCGGAACAAATCGTTTGGAGTTGCTTTGGGGCGCGGTACAACCCTTGATGAGTTTTTAACCACGAAAAAGGCCTTAACGGAGGGCGTTCATACAGTCTCAGGAGCAATCAGCCTCGCTAAAAAACATCAGGTAATGATGCCCATTACGTTTGCCATGAATCATCTTTTAAACGGAGGAGGAACTGTGGATACCTTTATTGAAGATCTTTTTTCCTTGTCCACAAAACGAAAGGCTGCCTAAATGTCTTACTGGTTGATAAAAACTGAACCTCAAGTTTGGTCTTGGGAAGATCAGGTTAGGAAAGGCGTGACCTTTTGGGATGGGGTTCGCAATTACCAAGCAAGCAATAACCTGAAGGCCATGAAAGTAGGCGATCTTGCTCTTTTTTATCATTCAGGAGATGAGCGGCAAATTATGGGAGTTGTTGAAGTTGTAAAGCCATACTATCCCGATCCTTCCGACTCTTCAGGCCGTTTTGGGATGGTTGATGTTAAGGCGATAAAATCATTTGCTCGTCCTGTATCCCTTAAAGAGATTAAAGAAGATCAGCGGCTGCATCACCTTTCCCTTATTCGCCAATCTCGCCTGTCTGTTATGCCCATTGATGAAAAATCATGGAATATTCTGACCGATAGGGGTGGATAGTCTTAGTTTTTCTCTTTGAAAAGAATGGATTAGGAAGGTAGGGTTGCGTTGCCTATTCTTTTTAGGTATCAAGAAATACATCATTGATAAGGATGAGTGCGTAATTTTGTTTATACAAACAGAGGAAACACCAAATCCGGCCACGTTAAAATTTTTCCCAGGGCGTATGTTGATGTCCAAGGGAACAGCGGATTTTAGATCCCGAGAAGAGGCCACCAAATCTCCCCTCGCCCTTAAGCTTTTTAATATAGAGGGGGTAAAAGGCGTTTTTTTTGGTTCGGATTTTATAACAGTTACTAAGGAAGACTCTCTCACATGGGCTGTGCTTAAGCCTGCCATTTTGGGAGGGATCATGGAGCACTTTGTTACTCATCAACCCTTGTTTTATGGAGAAAGCTCCCTATCTTCTTTAGATAAAGATGATGATCCTGTGGTTGCTCAAATTAAAGAAATTTTGGACACCCGGATTCGCCCAGCCGTTGCGATGGATGGAGGAGACATTGTTTTTGACCGCTTTGAAGACGGAATTCTTTATGTGCGTATGCAAGGAGCGTGTTCTGGGTGCCCTAGTTCATCAGATACGTTAAAAGCGGGGATCGAAAATATGCTTCGCCATTATGTCCCTGAGGTTCTTGAAGTTAGAGCTGTAGAGAGTTAAGGAGTGGTATTTATGTTAAAACAATCGATCACTCAACTTTCCCTATTGATTGCTTTAGGATTAATGGTCGTTACACAAGTAGGATTTGTTGCTTATAAGAGATACAATCCTCCACAAGTGGTTGTTCTTGAACAAAAGGTCACTCGATGTGGTTCTGCAAAGGCCTTTGGACTCGCCGGTTCTAAAGAAAAACATTTTCAAGTTGCAAGCGTGAGAGAGCTTGACCATGTTTTTCGTGATTGGGACTATAACTTAACAAAAGCAAAGAGCGAGGGAAAAGTTCCACGGCTTTATTTGGCAAAGCTTCCTAAGGATATGCATCGAAAGAAAAGGGCCTCCAACCCGACCTTCATACAAACACTTTTACCTCACATTCTTGAAGTTAATGAACAAATTTTAGCGGATCGGGAACGACTTTTGGAAATGCGAGAGCGCCAAAATGCAGGAGGTCACCTACGACACCTCGAGAAAATGTGGCTTAGGAAATTAGCCTCTGATTATCGGTGTAGGTCGATAAAGATTGATTCACTGCTGATGCATGTTGATGCGGTTCCCCCGTCTTTGGCTATATCTCAGGCAATGTTAGAGACGGGTGGGGGAAGATCTTATGCAGCTATTCATAAGAACTCCGTCTTCGGGCACATGGCTACTCGGAAGAAGGTTAAGAAGTTTGAAAGTCTTCGCCAAGGTGTGGAAGCTTACGTGAGAAATTTAAACCGGCACCTAGCCTATGCTTCTTTCCGGAAAACGCGGGCTAATTTGAGAGCCAAGAAAAAAGAATTGTGTGGATATCAACTCGCCTCTTGTTTGACAAAATATTCCGTTCGAGGAACTGCCTATACTCAAGATTTGAAGAGGCTTATTGATCGGTTTGGATTAAGAACTTACGATAAAATGGAACTTGCTCAACAGCCCATGCGCCTCAAACCATAGGGATTTCTAGCGTAGGGTATACCTACTTCCCTGTCCTCCGAGCTCCAGACATTTATACTATGTAGGACATTGAATAAAAAAGAAATTAATCTCTTCTCACGGCCGGCTTTTTCTTAATGCCTTCTGGAGAAGTAGGTTTTCTGGCAGACATACAGCATCGGCATACACACCCCATATCACAAGGTGAATATTGTGTGCCGCAAGACCAGTTTTCATTCCATCCACCCTTATCTCTGCATATGAACTGACAAACGCGATTTGCGGTGTCTTGGGTGCCGTCTAGCTGAGCACACACATCCTTAGCATGAGCATTATAGACGAAAAACAAATAAGCTAACCTGAGTTTTGGATAAGGGATAAAAAATATGGTAGGCTAAGCCTTTCTTAAACTTGCAAAAATAAGAAGGGAGCT
>DAIDHR010000014.1 GCA_027459605.1 Alphaproteobacteria bacterium | reverse complement strand
AGATTCACTTAGATCTTCTTGCTATTTCTTATAATCTGAAGCGAAGTCTAAGGCTTGCCAGGGAATAAGTGCGTCTACACTTTAGCTAAATGCCTCAAAAATGGTAAAATTCTAATAACAACTTCCTGTATTTCACTCCCTTCCTGTCAATTTTAACTCCCGCTCTAACTTCCTTCTTCATTCAAACACTTTTGCAGCAGGTTCTTTTTAGAGATTACAAATGACTCTTTTTACGTTCCAACAAAGCTCATAGGAAATGTGGACTACACAAAAGAAGAAGCCGGGTTTGTTGTTAAAATTCCTGCTCGTAATAAGAGTGCTTTCTTTCCTATTTCTGTTCCTCTTAAAAGCGGAGCAATCAAGAAACTTGACCTTCTCCTTGTAAATGATGATAAAGACGAAGAAGAAGATGACCTGGAAAAAACAGTTCTTGCTAGTGTTATTTTTAAGCCTGTTATTAGATCCTTTATTTCTTTGAAAATTAGTTTAACTGACAAAAAAATCCTCATCAACCCAACCTACAATCTTCCCCCTCTTTTTAAGGAGTAACGTGGTTGTCTTTCAATTCCTGACTCTATTAGACGTAAATGCTTCTCTTTGAGATTTAACTGGGTGGTCGGAATTTATGACTTCAAGTTAGCTTCCTAAAGTTATTCAGAGCTCTATTGAATGAGGTGTGGCTTTCTCCAAGGGCTAAGAAATAAAATTCCTCAAAAATGGCGGTGGGGTGGGATTCGAACCCACGAGACGCGTTAACGTCTGCCGGTTTTCAAGACGCTTGAAATGTTTAACTGATAACAAACGCTAACAAATTATAACAGCAAATTCAAGAGGTTGAAGCGTTTTCTTTGCTATAGGTAGTGTAGATTAGTTACTATTTTTTGTCCCCAAATGTCCCATGAGTGTCCCATGATATGTTGGGCTATTGATATCAACTGCCGAAGGCACTCCATACCAAACTGAGTGCTCAAGTAACTAAAGAGTTTTGTGGCACCGTACAAATTGCGTAAAAGAAACATATATCGGATCAATATTTGCAATTCTAGGCGTTTCTTGTTAAGTATATCAAGTGCAGAGCTTATTTCAATATACAAAATTGCCATTAAAAGTATCCAAAAAGACAACTAGAAAGTTGAAAAAATGAATAGTAACGCTACTATCTACATTGCAGATTCCTCTCTCCTTGGTTCAAAGTTGTTTGATCAATTCTCAGAGATTAAGAAAGTAACACCCCTAAGCGAAAACAAAGTGCAACAGGCATGGTTGTGGAGTTAGATTATGCCAGTATTCAAATGAATTTTATGCCACAAGAAAATGTTGCCGAGCATTTGAAAGGTTTAGAAGGGTACGTCAATCATATGTTTAAAGGTAATGAGGATGAATTAGTGTATATACTTGCTCGTCTTCAGGCCGTTTCTTTCGTTATGGGAATGGTTATAAATCCCGTTTTTGATAAGGAACCTAAAACAATTGATTTTTTATATGGCTTCAACAATCGCCTCAATGGATTATTATTTTTGTATGATAGCTTAATTGATTATGATGGTAGTCCTCTAACAGGACCACTCGCAAATGAAGAGTAAATTTGCTTTTCGAGAAAATGTATCTAGAAACTCGTTGGATGATTTTTACAAGCGTATAGTATAGTAAGAGAATGGTAACTATAGGAGTCATTATGGAAAAATTTGAGTCAAAATCATGCTCACTTAAAGCTGAAGGGAAACCAATGCTATTTTCCTTCGATTTAGAAACTGAATTTAAACATATTGAAAAAAGTGTATTTGATAACAGAAGAGACTCTCAGCAAAATTTAAAAAAAGAGAAGAAACCTTAAAGCAATTAGCCATCGATTTCATGCATATTATTCAAACTAAAATATTGACAGAAATGGAGCTTAATAATTTGGAATGCGCTATTACTGAAGGCCCAGGAGGGATATGGGAAACAGCTACATCAAAGTTAGAATTACTTGCTTATCATTTTGAAGTGGCTAAAGACAGAATCAAATCACTAATAAGGCATTCTAATAGCAAGGTTGTAATTCGGTCTCTTCATATGCTCAGCGATGCCTTTCCCCAAGAAGAGCAAATTATACTTCTTAAGGAAGTTCTCAATCATAAGAGTAAGAGAGTCAGGTCTTGGGCAGCTAATACAGCTCTTGGTCTTAGAAATCCCAAATTTATTACCACCTTAGAAGATAGAAAATTAATTGAAAGTGATAAAGAAGTCCTAGATAGTCTAAAATTTGCTATAGAAAATATGCACCAACCAAAAGGAACTCTAATATTTACATCTGAAAACTGATACTCTTCAGTATTCCTCGCTTTCGTAAGGATGAGTTTTGGGTTTTCTCCGTAGCAAATATTGTTCCTCCCTTTTGGGTCCAAACTTCAATTTGATTTTGATCGGCTTCCTTATCTTTAATAGAAAGAAGTGCCCCTAGAAGGGTATTAGAGTCCCAGTCTTGAAGTTGGGCTTTTGAGACGAGGCCTCCGAGTTCAATGAGTCTTCGGGTACGGCGCTTTCGTTCCTGAACATTGAGAGAGGCTTGCATTTCTTTAAGCTTGTTCATCTGTTGTTCAATGTATTTTTTGCGCTTTTCGATGAGGTTAATTTTTGTCATGGGCTACACCAAGGGGAAGAGCTGTGATAGAAAGAGTATAGCGCAAAAAAGAACTTTCTACAAACGAACGTTTTGAATTCCGAGTATAAAAAAATGAATAATCACAAAGAACAATTCCGCGAAAAGCGGTTATGGACCAATCGTCAGATTTGGGACATACGCAATATGCATTTGTGCCAAACGCTGGCTTTTGATATAATACCCGCATTCCCAATTAGAGATATTATCCCCCATTCTTAGAGGTGCCCTATGGCCATTCAATTTGCGCGTTGTGAATACGTGTCGAGGAGCACCGGCGGTAATGCCTGCCGGAAGGCTTCCTATAATCAGCGTGAAGCCATTCGATGTGATCGGACCGGTGAACTTTTTTCCTTTAAGGATCGGGGTGGGAACGTTCATCATGAAATCCTTTTACCAACCAGCGTGGATGAGAAATTTAAGAATAGCTCCGTGTTCTGGAATGAAGTTGAACGCTGTGAAAAGCGTAAAGACAGCCAAGTTCAAAAGGAGTTTGTCCTCGCCCTTCCTGATGATAAAGAAGTGACCCTTGAAGATCGCATTGAACTTTCTCGTCGGTTTATCCAGGAGCACTTTGTGGAAAAGGGACTTGGTATTCAGCTGGATATTCATGAGCCACATGAAGATGAAAAGAACTGGCATGCTCATTTATTGGTGACAACAAGGCGGTTTTCTCGGGATGGACTTACGTTTGAAGCTATGAAGGCTCGTGATTTGGATCCCACCATTCGGAAAGGTTTTGTGGTGGAAGCCGATATCTGGGGGGAGCTTTGGCGGGATGCACAGAATGCTTACTTTGAAGAAAAAGGTTATGAACTGCGGGTGGATCCCATCTGTATTTTAACCCAAGAGTATCTGGGTCCTGTGCGCATGCGCCATCATATGAATGAAGCTATTGAACGGTCTCATGCTCTTCAACAGGCCAATGATGTGCTTTCCAAAGAGCCAGCTCATATCATCGAGGCCTTGACCCGCAACAAGGCTGTCTTTTCCGAAAGGGATATCAATGCCTTTTTAAAGAAGCATGTTCCTCTTGAGGAAAGAGCCTCTGTTTTTGAGGGCGTATTAAATCATTCTGGCTTGCTGCCTTTATATGATAAGGAAACGGGCCAAAAGACACCTTATTTTACAACCCATGAAGTACGAGCAGAGGAGGAAAAGTTGCTGCGCTTTGCGGACAAGATTGCCAAGAAGTCTGCGCCTGTTCTTTCTTCTGACGCCATTGCAAAGGGTCTTGAAGGAAGAGCCTTCAGTCAAGAACAGCACAAGGCTTATGAACTCTATACGCAGTCCGGAGAGACACTTTCGTTGATTCAAGGTCGAGCAGGCGTTGGGAAGAGCTATGTGCTCGAGGCTATTCGTATCGCCCATAAGGAAGAAGGGTACCGCGTATTAGGGCTGGCCCCTACAAATAAGGTAGCAGCAGATTTAAGACAGAGCGGGTTTGAGGAGGCTAAAACCTGCCACGCCTTTTTGTTTTCCTATAAGAACAATAGAGATACTCTTAATTCCAACACCCTTGTGGTTGTAGATGAAGCCGCCATGTTGGGGACAGAGGTTTCCGTGGAACTTTTCCACGTCATTAAAACCACAGGCGCAAAGCTGGTTCTTGTGGGAGATGATCGCCAGTTGAGCTCCGTTGAACGCGGAGGGATCTTTCGAACATTAACGGAGCGTTATGAATCCGTTGAGTTGAATGAAGTCCGGCGCCAAACCATCCATTGGCAAAAGGCGGTTTCAGAAGACCTCTCCAAGGGAGATATTAAGAATGCCGTACACCTTCTTCAAACCCATGATCGGATCGACTGGAAAGAGACTAAGGAAGAAGCTTTAGCATCCCTTTTAAAGACTTGGGAAAAGGACAGCCTTACCCAACCTCCTGGCACACGACAAATATTGGCCCAAAGGAATGTGGAGGTGGATGCCTTGAACCAAGGAGCTCGAGATATTCTGAGGGGCCAGGGACAATTAGGCGAGGTGGAGCTCACCTGCATGACCACAAGAGGCAAGATGGCCTTTGCCGTAGGGGATCGGATTCAACTTACAAAGAAAGATAAAGACCAGGGGCTCATCAATGGGAACTTTGGATTTGTTGAGCAAATTAACGCAGAGAACAAAACGCTGACCGTAAGCTTTGATAATGGGGAGAAGAAAACAATCAATCCCCAAACTTATGATGGCCTCCGCTATGGCTATGCCTCAACTGTTTATAAAGCCCAAGGTGCAACCCTTGATCATGTTTATGTTCTCCATAGCTCTACAACGAACCAAACCACCAATTATGTGGCCCTGACTCGCCAAACAAAATCTTTAAGTCTTTACGTCTCAAAGGACCAAACGCCGAATGAAGCTCACCTCGTTCGTCAAATGAGCCGGGTTGATGAGAATGGTCCAAGTCTTGGTTTTGATACGGGAAAAGACATTCAAAGAAAGCTTGAGGAAAAAACCTTTAAAACTCACCTGAGAGATGGGGTTGAAACCTTGGTGACGAAAATCAAAGATGCCTTCCATCGGAATGAAGCGTTTTATCAGGTTGAAAAACAACTTCCCAAGAATGAAGAAGTGACGATCCAGACTCCAGAATTAAGTCCTACCCTTCAAGCTGTGTACAAAGAAATGGACCATCCTGCTTTTACCACTTCCCATGCCATTGTTGTGAAAAAGACGTTTGAGAAAGGATTAAAGATCTATGGAGAAGAAAAGGCCATCGCTTACTGGGAAAGCTCAAAAGACACTCTCCTTGAGCCCTATCGGCAAAACCTGGCCAAGGTTGAGCATGAGCTCGTCTCTCCTGCTTTTGCTTCTCGGACGGAAAAATGGAAAGATCATGCCCGAGAGCTGGCCCAGCAGGATCCCCTGAAGGTGTTGGAGAGTTTCCAAAAGCTAAAGGACGATGCGGCTCAGAAGCTTGAGAAACAGACACTGGAAACGAAATCCACGCAAGCCTTGCAGGTCAAGCAACAGGCCCTGGAGGATACTTACCTTCGTTTTAAGGGCTTACATGAAGCTTTAAAAAACGACCCTGATCATCCACTGACAAAAGATTTAAAGCATTTGGCTCAGGAGTTATTCCAAGACAAGGGGTTTATGAAATCGCTTCAGCAAGAACAGGCGAAAGAGGTCAAGCTTATTGAGCGCATCGCTCAAGAAAAGGCCCATTCTATTACCTTAGAGCGAGATAGAGGAGGAATGTCCCTATGACTTCTTTTTCTTCTGAGGCTTTGAAGGTTTTTGTTCTGGTTTGTTGGATTGACGGTTCTTTTGAGATTCGAGCTCTTTGCCAGTCAGCATCTTCTTCTTAAGCTCCATCCAATAGAGACCGGCATCATAAACCCTTCTGGTTTCTTTATTCATGAGAAACACTGCTACTGTTGAGGTCTGCAATAGAAACAAGATCATCCCCATTACAGCACCCGTGAGAATAGTTCCCCCAAAAAGGAGCAGAAAGGGTTTCTCCCATCGGAAGGAATACTTCTCCTGGATCTCATGACATAGCGTATTGGTTGTCCTAATCGTATTATTCAGCGCGTTTGAGGAGAGGTGACATGGCTGCAGAGATATCCCCCTGGCAAGACTGCACAACATTTCGAAAGTGCTCCGTAAGATACCTCTGGAGATGGGTGTCAATTCCTTCTTGAATCTCCTTTCGGCAACGCTCTTCAATGGTAGCAATTCTTTTCTCAAGCTCTTCCCTCTCCTTTTGATGAGTTTGTCGAAGGAATTTCTGAAGATCCGATTTGATGATTTCCAGGGAAATCTCTTTCAGCGCTTCCTTCTCAAGATTGAGAAATTCTTTATTGGTTTGGTCTGCCTGCGACATTTTTCTTCCTTGGATGCTCGAGTTTTATCTAAAATTATATATTTTTATCCAGAGATATATTTTATTATTTCAACTTATTAGATTGATTTATAATAACAAATTTTATGAATTAAGTCATTGGAAAAAGATGATAAGCCGCTCCTCATACAGCAGCAACAAAAACCATTAAACGGCTGAACTAGCAGATCACAAAAGAGGAAGAGTCCTCGGCTGCATTGTTTTAAAAACCTATGCGACTATCGAAGAAAAGATGAAGCCTTTTTAAAAATCTAAAGGTTGGTCGGAGTTGGTGAAGGGCGAATCTTTGCAGAAAAGGCCTTCTCTTTCATAAAATCTGGCTTAAGATTTGTTTTAGCCATTGGGGATGCGCGTTCTTCCGAATATACACTCCCTCTTCATCGGTTTCTAATAAAAGTTCCAATTCAAATGAATTATCAAAAACCGCCACATAATCACAAAAAGTCGTCATTAAAGCGAGGTTCTTTATTGAGCGAGGATAACGCCTAACGATGTCTGCTAAAGGCACAGAATGACCCCCTTTGCGATGACGTTCCTCTACGCGTACAATAGATTGCTCTACACTACTTAACCCTATATATATGCATCCTATACGCCACCCTTTCTTTTTAAGACTTTGAGCTTTAGATATGTAATGTCTGCCTGAAAGGGTTGTTTCTATAGCAAAATCTTTCTCTCTCGTTATATGAGCCTTCAAGGCTAAAAGCGTTTGGCGGCCTGCATCAATAAAATTCTCAAATTCTTTTGTCTGGGAGTGAATATTATCAGGATTAAGGATAGAAATGTTGCCAAGGAGCTTTGTACATGCTGAAGAATTTACCCATGTTGATTTGCCAGCCCCATTTGGACCCGCAATGAACCATAGCCAAGGAGAGTCTTCGTTAGAGGACTTGTTTGCCAACTTTTTCACGACCATCCAAAAAAATCTTCACGATAAATTGCCGTCCATCAGCAAGTTCTTTGATAATTTGTCCGTTCTTATCTGTGAAATAGATGGGGTTGCCCGCTAACTTATGCTCAGATATGGCCTGATGAACGCCTTCTCTCCCTAACTTTTCCGCAAGGAGACCGAAATGACTTATTCTGTCTGCATGTAAACTTTTTAAAGATAACATTTTAATCCTTAACTCTACTTTGCTTTCCTACTTATTAAATTGTAGCATATCCATATCGCTTATCAAACATCTTATTCAGGACTGGCCTTTATGCCATCGCTTTTATGAATAATTCCCAGAATCTCTACAATAGACACAGGCTGAAAATTCCACACATCAACGCCCACATTGATCATGTGATGTATAGTTTTCCACTTGGTATGCACATGCCCACATAAGAGCCAACTGCCATCATCATGCGAGCGCCACTTTGCAAATTTATCATTCTTAGCATTTATGTCGCCATAAGGATGGTGACACAACTTGACCTCTCCAAAGTCAGGAATGAGTAGAGATGTTTGTTCGGGAAGGACCACCCATCCCCAATCCTTGTATTGCTGTATCCACCGGGCTCGCCTTTCTGGTGTCCGTGATTGTTTATGATAAGAATGGCAAAAATCATGATTCCCTGGCACTAGGCACTTAATGCCATTGAGTTTTGGCGTATAAACTTCTACAGGTCGCGCTGCCATGCTAAAGTCCCCTAAATAGTAGACCTCATCGTCTGAATTTACGACATCATTCCATTTTTCAATAAGGGCTTCGTTCATTTCTTCAACGGAAGAAAAAGGCCTATCGCAGTACCTAATAATATTGGCATGCCAGAAATGATGATCAGAAGTAAAATATAACATAGTCACCTTTTAAAATGACAGATTAGAGAAAATGATCTTTGCACAAATAAGTAAAAATATAAACAAGCTTGAATAATTGCCAACTGTGCAAGCGCCTCTTGCACAAATTCAAGGTCAGGATAGTTCTCCGCAAAAAGTCGCAGTTATAGAAAAGGCATAACAAGATGAGGGCTCCTTGAAATATCTCCCAAGAAGCCCTCATCCATCACAAGGCTAATCCCCCACCACAACCATGCACAAGAGTTTTTCAAGTCCTTCTAAGAGGCTCTTTGCTGCATCAACAAAAGACTCCCGCTGATCGATGATCAAAAGGAGTCTTGCGTCCCTTAAGTCATACCCTCGCACAGAAACGCGCGAAACAAAGGTATCAATGACCTCAATCACGCGCTTTAGTTGTTGGAACTCAAGGGATAGTTGCTTGAAAAAATCTGATGATGCATGTAACTTGGCATGAGCCATGGCGTACTCCTTCTTGTCAAGGGGTTGTTATGGTTAGTCGCATGTGAGCGTTGACGCGCTCATGTGCGACGCTTATCAGCTTAGCATGTTCTCTTCATTGATGGCAAATAGGTTTTTGATGTGAAATGAGTCAGCAAGCTGCTGACCAATTACCGGGCCTATTAATTCCTATTTTTCATAACCTTTCTCATATCATGTCATATGATCTCACATAAGGAGTAGGGTAGGTTTTCCTCATCTAATGAGATTCCACAGGACTGATTGTTTGTTTCATCCGTGTTTCATAGGAGCATGGTCGTGCAATAGCCCCCTTGTTCCACAAACAGCGGAGCTTTGAGACAGAGGTGGAACAGGTTTTAAGAGCCTTGTTCCATATGTGTTCCGTTCCTTGTTCCTCTCCAAAACCTTGTTTGCTAAGGCTTTGAGAGAAAATGTTCCACCCCTGTTCCGGGGGCTGTTCCGCTGATTTAAGGTCTGTTCCATTGTTCCACGTCCTAGGGAATGGAACAGTGGAACACAAAGGTTGAATGTCGTAAGAAAACTCATTCATGCATTTACTTAGGGTGAAATAGGTTTTGATCCTGGAGCCATTCTTTGGCAGCTGTGATTCGAGCATCTAACCAATCATCCCCATGGTGGTTTTCATATGCTTCTTGAGGAAGGGTGACTAAAACGTAGGTAAAAGCATCCTGATAGGCAATGCGCTTGGCTTGTGCGATATTCTACGTACGGGAAATTATTGCAGTTAGATAAGCTAAAATGATAGAGTTTGTTCACTTTCTCCTGTATCAATGTAGAGGACAGTTATTTTTATTATGTCATACTGTTAAAGTTTTTTACTGCAAATAATAAAAGTAGATAAGATGAAATACAATATTAAAACAGACGATGAATTAATGAAGGAAGTCTATGCCTATTTTGGTTTAGCTGTTTATTTTGGTCAATGCCTTGAACAAGCTTTGATTAATGCAATTTCCGTAATAGCAGCATCTAAAGAAATGAAAAGAGCTGGTGAGCTTTTTGAAAAACATCAAAAAGAAGGATTAGAAGCTACCCTTGGAAAACTTTGTTCTACAATAAAAGGTCTTGCTCCTTTATCTACTGAATTACAACATGAGCTGAATGAGGCTCGTGACATGAGAAACTATCTCTGCCACAACTATTGGAAAGAAAAGATATTTCTGATGACAACAACAAAAGGCTGTCATGAATCCATAAGGAATTTCAAGAGTTATAAAATAAAATTCGAATCTACTGCAAATAAAATAGAAACACTAGAGGCCCAAGCTTATAGAGTATTAGGTGTCTCTCAAGAAAATTTAGAAAAATTTACTGCGACTTATATATCTCAAGAAACACAAAAAGAAAAAATTAAGTATCAATCAATTTACCCTCACTCTTTTTGAAAAGTTCAAGCTCGATCCGTCTGAGGAAAAAATTTAAGGAAATAGTACCTGATTAATTTACTTTGGTTGCCGTACGCCTTGGTCCGCAAGCCACTCTCTCGTAGTTTTTATCCGTTGATTCAGCCAGTCTCCTTCATGATCTTCCTTAATGTCTCTATACGGAAGGGTGTTTAAAACAGCCATAAAAGCACCCAGATAAGCAATTCTTTGAGCTTGAATTGGGCCTTGATGCCCATCATACTCAGCAATGGCGATTCGTTCTTCAAAATCATAAAGGAGGGATTCTTTATCAAAAAGGCCTCCAGGAGGAATCGATAAACCCGAAACATTCGCGTCCATTTCGAATTTGTCGGTTTTATCAGTGCCCGTTTCTTTTTCTGCTGCAATTTTCTTTTTTCTCGCGAGGACATCGTCATATTCCATAATGACGGCTCGTTCCTCGAACGCGTAAGAAAGATCATCGTACTGAGGGACACAATTAGTCTCATCATTTGTTCCACGCAATGGAACAGGTTGATCAGGAGGTGGAACAGAGTTTGATGTCGCTGTTCCAGGTTTGTTCCACTCCATGTTCCTCTCTAACACCTTGTTTGCCAAGGCTTTGAGAGAATTTGTTCCCCTCATGTTCCGTGGGTTGTTCCGCTGATTTGAGGTTTGTTCCACTGTTCCACACCCTAGGGAATGGAACAGTGGAACAGAAGAGTGATGAGAAGGAAATGTCATTCGACCATGCCCTCCTCTTTGGCGCGTTTGACCCACCGATTCACCGTGCCAAGACCAAGCCCGAGTTCTTGAGCGATCTCCCTCTGTTTCAAGCCGTCTTTATGAAGCTCTATCAGTCTATTTAATTGAAGATCCTCTATCCCCTGGATTTGCCAAGTTCTTTTTCCATTTTCTTCCTTTAACTGAGCTTCAAAGGGTCTTGCCTCTTCTCCATAAAAACCACGAGCCTTTTCATAATGAACTTCGAATCGGGCGCCTTCTCTTTGGTCATAATCGTTTGGTTTACGAAGAACGATGACTGTATCCAAAATGTCTTCTTTTTTAGATGTCCCGCGCTGATTTCCTCCCTTGCCTGCGTGATGAACGAATAGAACGGATATGCCCGCCTTCCGTAGCTTCAACAACCAGCCCTGCAGCGGATTCCAGCTTTCAGATTCGTTCTCTCTACCGCTTCGGCACAGGGATGAAAGATTGTCTAAAATCAGCAGATTGGTGTTCTCTAAATGAGGCTCAAGCCACTCTTGACCTGAAAGGGTGCATAGGTCAGGAATCCCTAACTCTTGTGTGTCTGGCGTAATAATTTTTAAGTTATCGACATCTTCTAATTCTTTTTCTGAGCTGGCAACGATGCTAGATAATCTCATCTGCAAAGTGCTGGCGGGCATTTCTCCATCGATGAACAAGACCTTACGCGGTTTCTCACACTGCCACTTATTGCCAAACATCGTAGCCCCACAAGCAATCGTGTAGGCCATCCAGAGGGCAACATGAGTCTTCCCAATTCCACGGGGAGCGTAGAGCATCACAAGCCCCTGTTCCGGCAAAATGGGATTGAGGATCATCTCACGGGGAGGGATCTCTAATTCCAAGAGTTCCCTCACATTCAAAGAACGCAAGGACGGCCTTGTTTGTTCCATCTGAGGCACGACATATGGCTCTGCTCTATTGATTCTCTCTTGTACATTGATCACACTCATATTTGTTCCCTTAAAATATCGTTGAAATCTTGACCTTGAGGGGATGGTGCAATCCGTACGCCATACCCAGCCTGATGCAATCTTTTTGCTAATTTATTTGCGGCGTTTTGGCCTGCCCCATCCCCATCGGCACAGATGATGATCTCTTGCGTTATCTCCAGGGGAGGCACAACAACATCAATCATCCCTGAGGTAGAAAGGCAGGACCAGGTGAGTATGTTGGTTGCAGAGAAACAACTCAACGCCGTTTCTATACCTTCAGCCAGAATCAGTTTTGTCCCTATTGGGGAGAGCCTTACAGCTCCCCCTTTTGTAGATCCCAACATCATCTTGTTTGGCGATAGAGGGGCCTTATCCGTTCCATCAGCCGTGAGATATGTCCGATGAACACCAACGACACTTTTGCTGGGCCATAGGGTAACGGCAGCCACCATGGCCGGATGATAGGTCCTGGAGTTATGAAAAAGCCTGGGATGAAACCTAAGAGTTGGGGGAATATCCCCGCAAATCCCCCGTGATCTCAAGTATGTCTCAACGTACGTGCCCTCTGCGCGAACAGATTCCTGCCATATCCTTAAGGCCATTTCATTTGACGCCTGAGGGAACCTATCGCTTTGCTGAGGAAAATCGTTCATTTCCAACAATCTTCTACTGCGTAAGGCAGAGAGAATGTCCGGAAAAGAACACCCCGCATAACAATGCGCTAACAATGTCCCATCCTCGCTTAAGGATAAGGAGAGGCTGGGATGATGATCATCATGGGCAGGACAAAGACATAACCAACCGTTTCCGGTACGCGTTGCCTTACCCAGCTGCTTTGCGATCCAGTCAATCGGAGGAGACATCATTTGGACACCTCCTTAGACCTAATATGGATACGCCTTTTTGAGCGACCGGAAATCTGCGACCGGAAATCTGTGTCGGAAATCTGTTGATCCCTTTGGGCAACGATGTTAGAAATAAAGTACGAAAGCTTAATAAGCTCCTTCCCACCACGGAGGGGCTTTTCTGTTTTCCCATTCATCATTTATCGCACTTCTCCATTTTGGTCTTCAATCCAACGAGAAAAAGCGCTTTTAGAGATGAGGATCTTACGCCCTATCCGACGGATACACCTGTTAAAACCGTTGCGCTCAGCTCTAAAAATAAGAGCTCGGATCCCTCCTTCTGTGAAGGCCGGATTACTCGTGGTGAGCTGTCTGATGGTGACGAAGTCGTCGACACTTAGTGAAGGTTGTGTAGATTGGTTATGAATATGCATTCTTTTTATTCCTTTGAGTTATAAGAAGCAGCACAATTGCTGCCTACTCATGGAGTAAACGTGAATTCCGAAAGGAAAAAAATCGTAAATGGGGTCAAGGCAAAAGGGAGAAACCCTTTCTCCCTTTGAAAATATCTTTAAATTCAAAAGGATATGAAGAAACGATTTTCGATGGGGTCACCCCTTACGTTTTGCTCGTCCTTTTTGCGATTCAGGCAAGCGCACTAAAGTCGCCATAGCATCGGCTAGTTTTTGGCTTGGAGTAAGCTTATGATCAATGATTTTCTTGGTAAACAAAGCAGCCATGGCCTCTTTTTTTCCCTGGTTTTCTGTCGAAATCTCCAGCTCCCTTATAACCTCTCGCATCATCTCTAAGTAGGGCGTTGTGTATCCTGAAGAGACCGCAGGTGTTGCAGAGGTTACATTTAAATCCAGGAGAAGTTCGTCAAGCACAGGGTGGTACTCAATCCCTTTCTTCTTTGCCCATTCCAGCCCCTTTTTAGGTTTTAGGGAGCTTTTCTCCCAATTGTCACGATCAAGAAGAGCAATCTCAAAAGCCCCTCCAAGAATAGCGGCTTTCAGGAACGCTAAGTTCCACTCGTAAAGGTCTGGCCTTAGCAAGAGGCGAGAAAGCCCAGGAAGCAGGTCTCATAATTCTTTTACGATAAGCTCCTGGGTTTCTGGGTCTTCCGACATAAAATCCATTTCGGGATGCTCGAATATGAAATTCAAAGCTTCTGGACTACAATGACTGATATAGGCGCAGAATTCTTGGGCGGTCCATAAATCAATTTGAGAGCAATGCTCGTAAAATTCTCTGATCTCAGAAAGGTCATCCAATCTTAAATTCTCCCCCGTGATTTCCTTGTAGGCCTCGTAGAGTGCGGTCGGAAAACATAACACGGATTGATAAATCAGTTTTACAAATTTAGGACGAGAGCTAATAGTAGCTCCCAATATACCCTGATAGTCAAAACCTGGTATATATGTGATCATACTATCTAGAATGATATTGCCATCCTCAAAGCTAGCTGAGTTCAGTAGCTTACTTGCTGAATGTCTTATTTGCAGTTCCCTCAATGCATAAAATGGAATGCTGTTGGAGAGTATATCCTCCAACCCTTGTCGAACATTTATGGTGGTAGTGTCACATAGCCACTTTTTGTAAGAGTCAACATTCTGCTCATGTGTTTTTTGTGCAAACGTCCTATTCACCCAAAGATCCTTTCGTTCATACGTTGAACCACTTTAGCTGTATGGGCTTCACTCAGGTGAGCGTATCGTTTCACCATTTGAAGGGTCTTGTGCCCCAATACCTCGGCGATTTCTGCCAGAGAAGCCCCATTCATGGCTAGATAACTGGCGCAACTATGACGGAGGTCATGAAACCGAAAGTCTTGAATATCTGCCTTTTTCAGAGCGGATAGCCAGGCCGAGCGACTGTCCCAAGGCTTCATAGGATGAGATGGAGAAGGAAAAACCAAATCCGAGGCTATATTTCTAATCTTATTGTGCTCTTCCATGAGCTGCAAAGCATAATGAACGAGAGGCAATAAGCGTCTCTCTTTGTTCTTTGTATCATGCAAGATAATAACACGACGTTGCCAATCAACATCGCTCCAATGTAAATTAAGGAGCTCTCCTTGTCGTGCCCCAGTACTTAAAGCCAGGACAACAAGTGTATAAAGGTAAGGGCTAGCTGAAGCTTTGCAAGCTCCCAGAAGTCGCTCACGCTCCGCATCGTCTAAAAAGCGCACCCGTCCCCGAGGTTCTGATAATTTGGAGATTTTCCTCATCGGATTTTCTTGCAGCCACTCCCATTCATTTGTGGCAACAGTGAAAGCATTTCCCAGAGCTGTCATATAACGATTAACAGTAGCGTTGCTGCGCCTTTCCACATGGCGGCCCTTGGTATTGAGGAGTTTATCCCGTTGTTCAATGATAAGGGCTCGGGATACATCGGAAAGGAGATAAACTCCTATCTCCCCCTTCCACCATCCCAACAGTGTTCTCACGTCTACAAAGCGTTTTGAATTTTTCTTTTTGATCTCGAGAAGATACCGATCAATGAGATCCCCAACCATATGCTTTTTCGCTTCTGTTGTTTTAAAATGCCTGCCTTGCCGCATGTTGGCTTCAGTTTGCTTTGCCCATTCCTTTGCATCTGTTTTACGTTCAAAGGTGGCAGATTGAGATGGAAAGCCTTTTAAGCGAACTTTTGCTCTGTACCCAATGGTTCCATCCTCATTGCGCCGCGTTTCGATTGTCGCCATTTAATCCCCTGTAGTCAGCTAGGAGAGTCTATAACGAAGTATAAAAAACAGCAAGTTCCAATGGAAACACCGATAAATAGCACTTATTTTTTTCTTACACATACTGATAAAAACGCAGAAAGTTTCTTGCCATGGGACAACGAAGGGACAGTCCATGAAAATTTGGGGGCGCAAAAAGGAGATTTTTAAATGGGATAGGTTAGTCGGATTTATTCTCACAATGTGGGGTTTGTTATTCTCAACTGTCCCATGAGTGTCCCATGAAAAAGAAAACTCGCACTAAAAATCCCTCAAAAATGGCGGATGGGGTGGGATTCGAACCCACGAGACGCGTTAACGTCTGCCGGTTTTCAAGACCGGTGCCTTCAACCACTCGGCCACCCATCCATGTTCTCCACCAACTATAGAAATGTTCTCTAGACGTCAAGGTTCTTGTCTTGCGAGTTGGCTCAATAATCTGTAGGATCCTTAAAAAATGAACAAATGACGGTTAATTATGATTCAAGCTTTTCAAAAGTTTTCCCAATCTAAAGTTGCAAGAATCTTTCTTGCAATTGTCGCTTTAAGTTTTGTTGCTTTTTTTGGAGGAGGAAAGATATTCCAACCTCACGACCCGAATGCTGTGGTTGCGGAAGTCGGTAACCTTTCGATAAGTCGGTATGAATTTTCCGAAAAACTCCAACAGCAGCTGCAAATGATCATGGCCCAGTCTGAAGGAACCATAGGGAGGGAAGAGGTTTTAAAATCAGGATTGCCTCAAATGGTTCTTAACGAATTAATCCAAGAAATTCTTCTAAATCTTGAAGCCGAGCATCTTGGTCTTACGGTAAGTGATGAAACTGTACGAAAGCATATCCAATCCATAAAAGCTTTTCAGAGCGGGAGCGGGGGGTTTGATCGAGCTCTTTTTACTCAGCTTTTAAGAGCAAGCGGCATATCTGAAGATACCTTTATTGCAGAAATCCGAAAGGAGCTTACGCGCGACCAGCTCGTTGATGCAATTAAAGTTGGGGCATATCTCCCTGATGAAATGGCAGACCGCCTATTTGAAGCGCAATACCAATACCGGCAAGTAGGCATGATGCTGATTTCTCCGAGAGATATGCCAACTCCGGCAACTCCTGATGATGTTGTTTTAGAAACCTTTTACAAGGAGTATCAAAAGGAATTTGAAACCCCAGAGCTAAGAACTGCCACGGTTCTGATCGTTGATCCAGCAAGCATCGCAAAGGAAGTTCCGATTTCACAGGAAGAGATCAAATCAACCTATACGGCCAAACCTGAAGCCTATGGGAAACAAACATTAGATCATGCAAAACCGCTCATTGTAGCTGAACTTCAAAAAGAAAAAGCTATTGAAAAAACTTTACAAATCACACAGGAATTGGATGATAAAATTGCAGGTGGGGCCACTTATGAAGAGTTGGCTCCTACCATAAAAGGAGCGCAGGTTGTTAAGCTTGAGGGCATTGATGCTCAAGGGAGTGATCGGATGGGCACTCCTTATCCTGGGCTTCCTCAAGATAAAGGGCTTTCGCGCGAGATTCTTCAAACCACATTCACCTTGGAAGAAGGAATGGATAGCCCCTTTGCTCAAGCAAAAAATGGGGCTTATTACACCCTTCGCCTTGATAAAGTTAGGCCTGCAGCAATTGAGCCGTTTGCTGATATTAAAGATCGTGTCTTAAAGACATGGTTAGACCATGAGAAACTAAAAGCAGCGTACGCCAAGGCTGAGGGGTATGTAACTGCTTTTAATGAAGGAGATCGAAAGGTATCCTTAATGCAGCTTTTACCAAACCTGTCCTTATCCGAGCCCTCTCCTTCAGTGCCTGATGAGGTCAAAAATCTTGCGTTTACATTACGCCCCAATCAGGCGGGAATGATTCAAACAAAAGATGGGTTTGCTGTGGTTGTCCTTAAGAAAATTATTCCAGCCTCCTCTACAGTAAAAGAAGAAAAAATGACTGCCTTTAAGGATAAACTCCTCCGGTCCTACCAAAATGATCTCGTGATCAGTTATCATAATGCGCTTCGTGTGCGGTATCCTGTCAAGATTAATAGTCATGCCATTCAGGCGTTGGTTTCTCAGTAGATGGGGTGCCCTTACCACCCGACTAACTTTGTAAATTGCAATGACTCTAACATATTGTATTTCAATGAAAAAGTAATAGATTATCCAAAGCTTGGGTTATTATAGAGTTGAATGTTAAAAAGTCCCATACACAAGGAAAACTCTAAGAAAATTAAACAAAATTTAATAAAAAAAATTGCAAGAAAAGAGACGGTTAGTCTTCAAAATCTTGCAATTTTTTTATGAGAAATGATCGTTATACATTATCCTACCTCCCCAGGTGTCATTCCCGCGTAGGCGGGAATCCAGAAGTATTTGTTTTATTTCAGGTAATTACCCTGGATCCCCGCCTTCGCGGGGATGGCGAAGAGGGAGAGAAAAGAGGATAATGCGCTTTATCGTGAGTTTTTAATAGTCGACTAAAGAAGGTTATTTTTTCTTAAGGAGGTATGGCCAAAACGACCTATTATTAAGTGATCAAGAACTTGAATTTCAAGTTCCTTGGCTGCTTTTATTATCTTTTGGGTAATATCTATATCTGCTTGAGAAGGGGTAGGATCCCCGCTGGGGTGATTATGGACCATGATCAAACTAACGGCTCCAAGTTCAAGGCACCTTTTAACCACTTCTCGAGGAAAGATAGGGGTACAGTTTATCGTCCCTTGTTGTTGAATTTCATCCGCAATGATCTTATTTTTTTGGTCTAAAAATAAAAGACGAAATTGCTCAATAGCCAAGTGAGACATGCGCGCTCGGCAATACTCAATCACCGAGTTCCATGTTTGGAGTATAGGCTGATTTGCGACCTCTTCTCTCACCAACCGGCATGCTGTTTCATGGATAGCTTTAAGAGCTGCTATTGTTGCCTCCCCCATTCCTGGAACGGACTTAAGCTTTTCCGTATCCGCTTGTAAAAGAGCAGAAAGGCTCCCAAATTCACTAAGAAGTTTTTTAGCCAGAGGTTTGACATCACTCCGGGCAATAACTCCAAACAAAAGAAGTTCAAGAAGTTCGTAATCCGGGACGGCTTTTCCGCCCCCTTTCAAAAAGCGCTCCCTGAGTCGTTTACGATGCCCTTCTACGGTCATTCTTAATCTCTCTGGTTAAACTATTATGAAGGCTGCCTGTTTTTTATAACCCCTCGGAAGAAAGTCTCCTATAGTCATTTTAATTTCTTACATTTGGGAAAAGATGGTTAGATTTCTTGAAGTTTATATTTATTGCATAATACTGAGCCTTCTTATGTCAAAATTTTAAATTGGCCATCTCACCACCGGACAAATTTTTCTATAATGAAGGACAATATCCAGGATCGCCGTTGCGGCCGCGAGTGAAGCAAAACTCCTTGATGTGACCCTAACATATTGTATTTCAATGAAAAACGTGAGCTCTTGCCTAAACTTAGGTTAATTATCATCCTTCTCATTTATAAGCAGTGGATGTAACTTCGCCTCAACTTTCTCTTGAATAGTCTCAAAAAAGATGACGGTATTATAATACCGCCCTTCTTTTTCTAATAAATTCCTTGACAAAAGAGAGGGGGCGAGATACAAGCGTCTTCATCATTGGTCTTGAAAAGAAGGATAAAGGATATGAAAACCTATTCCATGAAAGCCAGTGAGGTGGATAAAAAGTGGTATGTTATTGATGCCACGGATCTTGTGTTGGGGCGGCTTGCGTCCCAAGTAGCCAAATACCTTCGCGGGAAGCACAAGCCTACATTTACCCCTCACATGGATTGCGGTGATTTTATTATTATTACAAATGCTGAGAAAGTACGTCTGACTGGACATAAGCTTAAGGATAAAAAGTTTTATTGGCATACGGGATACCCCGGTGGAATTAAAGAACGGACGATGAAACAGCTGTTAGAAGGCAAATATCCTGAACGGGTTGTTTATAAAGCTGTTGAGCGGATGATTACCCGGGGACCTTTAGGGCGCCAGCAAATGAGTGCGCTTAAGATATACGCCGGGCCGAATCATCCCCATGAAGCTCAAAACCCCCAAGTTTTGGACATTGCATCCATGAACCCCAAGAATAAGAGGAGTGACTAAGCATGGCGAAAGTCAGTCTTGATAAACTAAAAACAGTAGTCTCGGAAAATGCCGCTTATGGGAAAGAAGGGGCAGGTGAAAAAGCTCTTCCTGAACCCAAAATCGACACGCAAGGGCGATCTTACGCTACAGGAAAAAGAAAAGACGCGATAGCACGCGTTTGGATTAAACCTGGAACAGGGAAAGTAACCGTTAATGGACGAGATAGTAAAGTGTACTTTGCTCGCCCCGTTTTACGAATGTTAATGAATCATCCCTTTGTGGTGGTTGGCCGTGAAGCCCAGTATGACGTGATGTGCTCTGTTTCAGGAGGCGGTCTCTCTGGGCAAGCTGGAGCAGTTCGTCACGGAATTAGTAAAGCCTTAACCTATTATGAACCGGCCTTGCGGAGTATTCTCAAGAAAGAAGGATTCTTAACGCGAGATGCTCGTGTGGTTGAGCGGAAAAAATACGGCCACAAGAAAGCCCGCCGAAGTTTCCAATTCTCGAAACGGTAAGGGTATCTGTTGTTTGGAAAAAGAGAGGGGGTGGGTTACCCTCTCTTTTTTTCATGCTCCTCCCAACTCGCTTTCTTCCAATAAGTTCGTCTTAATAAAGAGCCTTCTATCCATCACACTTTGGGAACAAGCGCCAAAACCACAGAAAAAATAAGATCCATCCCCTGAAACTTTAATTGGCCATTTCATCTATTTTCTTGATTTTTTCTGTATTCAGTGCTACAAATAGGATGATAATAAAGAAAAGATTCTGGCGCGATCTCTTTCTGCATTATCACCCAGATAAAACTTTTTGAAAGCTTAAAATCTGTAAAGTGGATCATAGAGCTAGCTAACTTTACTGATTTTTTTCTTGAAGTCGAGTTTGGATTGGGCAAGAAAGGAAAGTTTCCCAGAAAGCTTCTTTCCTTCCTTCACTCTGTATCACGATACAAGCCTAAAAAACCGTGATCCCGGGATCATCTTTAAAGTTTAACAAAAAAGAGGTGCAAATCAAAGGCTTAAAAAAGAAAAAGTAACGTACCTTCTCTACCTCATCACTCTTGAAGGGATTGTGCTAAGATTCTCCGAGTATATATATCCACGCAAGAGGAGAGGACAACGAACAATGTCTCTATTGTTTTGCCTTAAGAGACAAGAAAAATTCTCTTTGCTCGGATTCATTTGTACCGGATATGTCAACTTTAATAAATGGAAGTCCGGGGGGCCTTTTGTAAAGTGGCTCCATCCACTCGAGACACGGCACTTTATTACCGCAAAAACTGAAAAACTCTAAAGTTTTATTCTGAGCTAGAGATTCCTCAAGAGCTTCAGAATACATATCACTTGTAGGATATGTATTATTTAAAGAGAGCCTTTTCAATCCTTTGTTTGTCTTTAGAGCTTCTAGAATATAGGCCGTGTTATAGCCAAGAGGATTATTGCTTAAATCAAGTTCTTCTAAATTATTACTGTCACTTGCCTTAAGCCAACTTGCTAACTTTTGAATAAAGGGTTCGTTTTGATTTACTAACGCTGCATTTAAAGAAAGAGATTTCAAGGTTTTAATGGAAAGTAGCCATGGTCCTAAAACCTCAAGTTCTTTTGACGGAATTTTTTCGTTTGAGATTGCTATTTTTTTCAACGGTGCATCAGATTTTAACGAAATAAATAATTTAAAAAAATTGAAAGAAGCTTCATACTTCCCTTTTGATAACCGTTTTAAGTGATTTGGAATCTTAACAGCAAAAATTTCAACGTCTGATTCCATGATAACTACCGCATAGGAAGGGGAAAGAGCGAAGAAAAGTAGAGCAAAAATTGTACATAAAAATCGTAATATCATTTAAATACCCTCATTATAAATTAAAATTTTTAACTTATATAAAGGAAAAATTATGTCAATTTACCAGAAACATCAATTAGAAAAATTTAATAGTTTTTCAATGAGTTAAAGGTTATAAAAAGAAGGCCATTTATAAGAAAACAGTTGAGATACAAAGGGAGAAACATGACAATAGAGTGGACACTGAAGATCCTCCTTGTTCTCGCTCTCGTTGCAACGGTGGGCGCTTTGGTTTCTGGACTTTTTAATATGTTCAAAGAAGGAAAGGAAGCGGGTGAGCGCAGCAATAAGATGATGCGCCTTCGAATTCTTTTCCAAGCCCTTGCTATTTTGATTTTTTCCATCCTTCTCTTTTTAAAGGCTAAATAGATGGTCCAATTAACACGCATATACACAAAGGGTGGAGATAAAGGAAAAACCTCTTTAGGTACAGGAAAAAGGGTCTTAAAATCCTCTCCTTGGATTGCTGCGATTGGAGACGTGGATGAAGCCAACGCCTCCATTGGGATCTGCCGCCTCTTTGCAGACGAAGAGATCGAAAAACTCCTCTCTCGCATCCAAAACGACCTTTTTGACATGGGCGCTGATTTATGCGTTCCAGAAGCTGAAAAACAAGGAGAAAAGCTTCGTATCCACCCCCACCAGGTGAGCTTCCTTGAAGAAAGAATTGATTATTACAACAAGCCTCTTCCATCTCTTCAGTCATTTGTTTTGCCGGGAGGAACTTCCTTATCCGCCACCCTTCATCAAGCACGCAGCGTTGTAAGGCGTGCTGAGAGATCCATCTGTTCTCTCAAAGAAACAGAGCCTTTGAATGATGCCATCATTCAGTACATAAACCGACTTTCTGATTTGCTTTTTGTGTTAGCCCGGTATGCAAATCATCAAAAAGGAGGGGATATCCTGTGGGTTCCCGGAGCAAATCGGTAGGAGGAGTTCATGAAAGTCTTAGTCGCTGTTAAGCGTGTTGTTGATTATAACGTCAAAGTCCGTGTTAGGGCGGATGAGACAGGCATCGATCTTTCAGGTGTTAAAATGTCCCTCAATCCTTTCGATGAAATTGCAGTTGAAGAGGCTGTTCGGCTTAAAGAAAAAGGACTGGCTTCAGAAATTATCGTCGTATCCATTGGCGACGCCTCGTGCCAAGAGTCCTTAAGGACAGCCCTTGCTTTAGGTGCGGACCGAGCTATTCATGTAGAAACATCCCTAGAAACGCAACCTTTAGGTGTTGCCAAAACCTTAAAAGCCCTTGTTGAAAAAGAGTCCCCTCGCCTTATCATTCTGGGCAAACAAGCCATAGATGATGATTTTAACCAAACAGGTCAAATGCTCGCAGGCCTTCTTCGGTGGCCACAAGGAACTTTTATCTCGCACCTCATCCGGAATGGAGAGGAGATTGAGGTGACACGGGAAGTTGATGGAGGGCTTGAGACCCTTAAAATGCCCTTACCTGCCGTTGTAACAACTGACTTACGGCTTAATGAGCCCCGCTATGCAACCCTCCCTAATATTATGAAAGCAAAACAAAAGTCTCTTGAGGTTATTTCTGCAGAAACTTTAGGCGTCGATTTAACCCCGCGCCTGAAAACACTCAAGGTTGTTGAACCTCCTCCCCGAAAAGGGGGACTTATGGTTGCTAATGTTGATGAACTTTTGGACAAACTTCAACACGAAGCCAAGGTAATCTGATGCCCCTCCTTTTGATAGCTGAACACGATCAAAGCAATTTGACTGCCTCAACCCTCGCAACTCTGACTGCAGCCAAAGCATTTTCTGCGCCTGTTCATGTAGTTGTTATGGGCAGCTCCCCTGAAAAAGCGGCAGAAGAAGCTGCTTTCTTTAAAAGTGTTGAAAAGGTCTGGATGATAAAAGATCCTCGTCTTGCCCACCCTTTGGCAGAAGATATGACGGAAACGCTTCTCGATTTAGCTAAAGGATATGACTTTATTTTAGCCCCATCTACAACCTTCGGGAAAAATCTGCTTCCCCGACTGGCAGCTCTTCTTGATGTTGCTCTTATTTCGGATGTCATCCAAATCCAGGACAAAAATACCTTTGTGCGGCCAATATATGCTGGAAATGCTTTAGCAACAGTGACATCAAATGACCCTATTAAAGTTATAACCATTCGACCTACCGCTTTTGAAAAGGCGCAGAAAGGTAATTCAAGCGCGCCCTTTGAGGCTTGTCCCTTTAAGGAATCATCCTCACCCCTCCCTATTTTTGTAAGAATGGAAACCAGTTCCTCCGAAAGACCCGAGTTGACCTCAGCCTCAATCGTTGTCTCCGGGGGGCGCGGATTTCAAAGCAAAGAGAATTTTGCTCTCCTTGAAGCTCTTGCTGACAAGCTGGGGGCTGCCATTGGTGCTTCAAGAGCCGCCGTTGATGCAGGCTTTGTTCCTAATGATTATCAGGTGGGTCAAACAGGAAAAGCTGTAGCACCCACCCTTTATATTGCTGTTGGAATTTCAGGAGCTATTCAACATCTTGCTGGGATGAAAGACAGTAAAATCATTGTTGCCATTAACAAAGATCCTGAAGCTCCTATTTTCCAAATTGCAGATTATGGGCTTGTGGGGGATTTGTTTAAGATCCTCCCGGAACTAACGGCAAAAATTAAAAAGACTGCTTGAGGAATGAATCTCTGCGGCCTCTCCCCTGGTATATTCGGCGAGAGACCCTTTCTATCCTTAAGCTTCTCCATAGAGCTTTGCGCAAGCGAGTAGAAAAAGGTATGATACCATTAATATAATAAGGGAGAAAAAGCCATCATGATTCAAAACATTGGCGTTATTGGTGCTGGCCAAATGGGCAGTGGTATTGCACATGTGTGCATGTTAGCAGGATACAAGGTCATCCTCAATGATCTTTCTGAGAAAATACTTAAGAAAAGCTTTTCAGGTATCGACCGGAGTATGGAAAAGCAAGTTGCTCGTAATAAGCTTTCGGCTCAAGAAAAAGAAGAAGCTTTAAGTAGACTTCAAACCAGTGTTGACTTTGGCGAATTTAAAAAATGTGATTTAATCATTGAAGCTGTTACGGAAGATGAAACAATAAAAAAAGATACCTTTAAAAAACTAACTCCCCATCTGACATCCCAATGCCTTCTTGCTTCAAACACATCCTCTATCCCCATTACAGCTCTTGCATGTGTTACAGATCGGCCAGATAAATTTATTGGAATGCACTTTATGAATCCTGTTCCTGTTATGCAACTTGTTGAAATCATAAAAGGAATTGCGACATCAAATACAACTTTTCATTCAATTCAAGATATTGTTAAACGCTTGGGCAAACAGTCCGTTCTTTCCGAAGATTTTCCGGGGTTTATTGTCAATCGCATTTTGATGCCCATGATTAATGAAGCGGTCTATGCACTTTTTGAAGGGGTTGGAACGATTGAAGCCATTGACAAAGGGATGCGAATGGGCGCAAATCATCCAATGGGGCCACTGGAGCTTGCAGACTTAATCGGTCTTGATACGTGCGCTTTCATTATGGAAGTCCTCTACAAGAGTCGCGGAGAAAGCAAATACAAACCTTGTCCCCTTTTGATGAAGTATGTTGAAGCGGGGTGGCTTGGGCGTAAAACAAACCGTGGATTCTATGACTATAAAGGGGAACAGCCCATTCCCACACGTTAGGAGAGAGTATGAATCCTCTTGAGACTATGAGTTTTGAAGATGCCCTAAAGGAGCTGGAGACAATTGTCAGGCGCCTTGAAGAAGGGAAAACAAATCTTGAAGACGCTATTAATGCCTATGAAAGAGGGGCAGCCTTAAGAGCCCACTGTGAGAAAAAGCTTAAAGATGCCCGTCTTCGGGTTGAACAAATCGTCGTAGGAACTGATGGAACCATTACAACGAAGCCCACTTCCTTTGATGGGTGAACCTTTTCTTGATCGCCTGAAAGATGTCGCAAAAGACGTTGAAAGTGTTTTAGAAGAAATTCTTCCCCCTCCCACGACATGCCTGCATCAGGCCATGAGATACAGTGTCTTAGGAAAAGGAAAACGACTCCGGGCTTTTTTAGTATGGGCCACGTCTCACCTGTTTGATGTTTCTCCCTCACGCGCCCTTAAAATGGGAGCAACCATTGAGCTTATTCATGCGTATTCTTTGGTCCATGACGATCTTCCTTGTATGGACAATGCAGATGTGAGACGAGGGAAACCGAGTTGCCACAAAGCCTTTGGTGAATCAACAGCCATTCTTGTTGGCGATGCCCTCATTCCACTTGCTTTTCAAACTCTTTCATCTTTAGATGTGCCTCCCAATATTCGTCTTGAGCTTATAACGAAGTTGAGCCAAGTCATTGGCTCCCATGGTCTTGTAGCCGGACAAATGAGGGATTTAGGACAAGAAGGCTCCCACCACCTATTTGAAGATCTCCTTGAGCTCCAGCACCTTAAGACGGGTGTTCTTTTCGGTTTTGCTTGTGAAGCGGGAGCTATTTTAGGGAAAGCCTCACTTCAAGAAAAAAATGCACTGAGAACCTATGGCCTTCTTGTTGGGGAAGCTTTTCAAATGATTGATGATTGGTTAGATGAATGCGGATGTGAAGAAACGACTGGAAAACCTTTGGGCCAAGACACCTCCAAAATAACTTTTTTAAGCCTTCTGGGCCCCTCGGGCCTTCTTGAAAAGGCACAATCGTCCATTCAACATGCCATTGAGATCATATCTCCATTTCAAGAAAGGAGCAATTTTTTGAGAAACGCTGCTTTTTTTGCGCTGAATCGAGAACGGTAAGGCGACATTGTCGTAATCGAAAGACGAAGAAAGGGAAATGGTGGTACTGCGAGCATTGGAATACAGAACAACTTTTCAGGACGTTAAAGAAGAAAGCGAGTGAGGATTAATAATTATTTAATACACATTTTGTAATTTACACCTCATAAAAGGCAAAGAAATTATATAAGTTGGAGGACCTGTGAAAAAAATAATTTTTGGAGTGGGTTATTGTATGGCTCTATACACGGTCTTTTCTGCAGAAGGAGAAGCTGCCCGCCCAGCTTCAAGGGGAAAAATCACTGCTGCTCAACCAAATTGTCCGGAAGAGAATGATGTCATAAATGCCTTAAAAGATCAAAACAATAGAAATATAATAAATAGGGGAAACTCTTGGAAAAAGAACAATATTCGCTATTACAAGGGAGGGGCAATAACCATTACCTATGATAAAGGTCCTTTCCCATGGAGTTACCTTATTTCTGTAACTCCAGATGGCTCAACTTTTGAGAAATCTTTTGACACGAATTTAGCAGGAGGTGTCAGTTATGATGATACATACTGTATTCTAGCATGGGGAGGATATGGGAATGGTGGAGGAATCCAATTGACCTATAAAGGAATGGCTAAGCCTCACAAATAATCTATAAATTGGAAAGTAATCATAAAAGTACGGGTTATTTTTCCTATAAAATGTCTTAGAATAAAGCCTCGTTATGGGGAGAAAGCTTAATTTGTGTTTGAAATTTCTCGATAAAGAATGGTGGGCGTAACTGGGATTGAACCAGTGACCTCTACGATGTCAACGTAGCGCTCTCCCGCTGAGCTATACGCCCATTCCTGAAGGGTGATATACACTTGATTTTTTTTAGGCGCAAGGAGTTTTACATTCCTCTTATGCGAGGACACGTGAAGTTGGTCCCATAACTTTTAGGAACCCTCTCTATAGAAGAAGGACTGCTTACCAGGTAACGAAGGTTTTTGAGTTTTGCAAAACGAATAGCTTCCGTGAGGGATGGGAAAAAAAGGCGCAGCTGCTGATGTGTGTCCTCAGACGACACCCACCCCATAAGGGGATCAGTGACCCGAGGATCATGTGATTCAAACTCCACCAGCCATCTTTTTGTTTTTCCTTTTCCCGATTGCATAGCTGTTTTAGATGGTTGATAAATTCTGACCGTCACCATAAGCTCTTCTCCTGTAATACGCTAGTATACTCAAGTTTTCTAAAAAACGTAAGGGCTACGATGAAAAACACACCACGACCGACCATTAATCGCCGGGGATTCATGCTGGTTCTCTCCTCACCCTCGGGTACAGGCAAAACAACGATTGCTCGAAAAGTTTTAGAACTTGAGTGTGAGCTGGAGCTTTCCATTTCTGTAACCACGCGTCCCATGCGAGAGTCTGAAAAGGAAGGGAAGGATTACTACTTTGTGAATAACGAGATCTTTTCCCAAATGATCGCAAAAGGAGAATTTTTAGAACACGCTCATGTTTATGGGTATAGTTATGGAACACCGAAAGCCTGCATCGAAAAGCTGCTGGCTTCAGGAAAGGACGTTCTTTTTGATATCGACTGGCAAGGAACCCAGCAACTCAAGCAAATCTCAACAGGTGATTTAGTTAGTGTTTTCCTGCTTCCTCCAACCATACAAGCTTTAGAGGAACGACTTCACAGCAGAGCAGAAGACTCTCTTGAAACTGTTCAACTGCGTATGAGTAAAGCCGCCGATGAGATGAGCCATTGGGCCGAATACGATTATGTAATCGTCAATCATACGCTTTCGGAAAGTATTCAAATTGTCAGATCTATCATCCAAGCTGAACGATTAAAGAGAAGGCGCCAGATAGGTCTTGCTCGATTTGTTAATTTCTTGAGAGGGGAAGAATAAGTGCTTTTAACGGAGCTTGAACTCGCCTTTTGCGAAAATAAGGCTATAGACTACTGGATCTGTTGACTGAGCAATTTTGACACTGAAAAGACGCCCTTCAATGTTTTTTTCCCAAAAAAGCAGAAACATACGCAGTCGGGGGAAGTCAGGAGGAAGATCTAAATTTTGCCAAATAAAAACTTGGAGCACATTTGGATGGTCTGGCAAATAGTAGATAATCTCTACTGTTGTTAGGCGGTATCCTTGAAGCCTAAGTAGAAGATCCGGATTTGAAACACTTTTCATCTCCTCCTCCCTCTCACAAAGTCCACGACACTGACTTCTTATCAAAAGGATTTCCTTATTATTATTTTGACATTAAAAAGTTAATAATGATTAAAAGACTAAGAGTTTATTAATAGGTTCTGTGAACAAATTATCGTCATTTTTTCCAAAACCTAGTCATCTTCCTGGCTTAAGATCCCTCCCATTGTTTTTTAGCCCTAACCATGGTAGATCTCCAACAATTATGAAATATTTTTTGTACAGACAAGATGAACCCATCTTTAAGACCTTCTAATCCTTGTTTTTCTTCTGGACCTACAAGAAAACGACCTGGATGGGCCTTGGACAACTTAGCCTTGTCCTTATTAGGTCGCTCTCATCGATCTACAGAGGGACTTGAAAAAATTCGTCAGCTCACTTCTTTGACCCGAGAGGTTCTAGAGATTCCTGAAACTTATCATGTAGCCCTTATGGCTGGATCGTGCACAGTAGCTATGGAAGCTGCTATGTGGTCTCTCTTAGGCCCAAAACCTATAGACTTTGTGACCTATGACGTTTTTGGCCAGCTTTGGGTTCATGATGGACTCAAGGAGCTTAAGCTTCAAAATACGCGCATTTTTGAAGCGCCCCCAGGTTTTCTTCCTGATCTTTCCCAGGTTAACTCTGCTCATGATGTCGTTTTAACCTGGAATGGAACGACGACAGGTGTTTGTATCCCAGATGGGGAGTGGATCTCTTCAGAAAGAGAAGGCCTAGTTATTTGTGATGCAACATCGGCCCTTTTTTCTATGCCATTTCCCTGGGAGAAAATGGATGCTGTTTCTTTTTCTTGGCAAAAAGGATTGGGAGGAGAAGCGGCTCACGGAATGCTTGTATTAAGCCCACGAGCAGTGCAAAGACTCGAATCTTATACGCCCCCTTGGCCGATGCCACGAGTTTTTCGATTAACTCAGGGAGAAAAATTTTTGGGCCAAATTTTTGAGGGGATGACCATCAATACACCTTCTCTGTTGTGCATTGAAGATGCCCTCGATGCATTGTCGTGGTGTCAAATGCAAGGAGGGCTTCCTGCTTTTATCGAGCGTTCAAAGAAGAACTTAAAAGCTGTAGAGTCATGGGTTTCTGAAACTCCCTGGATTGAGTTATTGGCACGAGATCCTCTTGCACGCTCCTCCTCCTCTATTTGTCTTTACTTTCCAGAAGATCCAGAAGATTGGGCGATTCCTAAGGCCATTGCTGAGACTTTAGACAAGGAGGGCGTTGCTTTTGATATTCTAGGACATGGAGGGTCTCTTCCCTCTCTTCGCTTATGGGGAGGACCTTTGGTTGAAACATCAGATTTAAAAGCCCTATTCCCTTGGATAACCTGGGCTTATAAGAGGGTTAAGTAAGTGATTTTCTCCACTCCCCTATACCCAGGACGCCTTATCAAGCGTTATAAGAGATTCCTTGCTGACATAGAGCTTGAGGATGGTACTTTTATCACAGCTCATTGCCCCAACTCAGGAGCCATGCAAGGGCTTACTTTACCGAAAACCCCTGTATGGGTTTCTCTCTCCTCAAATTCCTCCCGTAAGCTTCCTTACACTTGGCAGATGGTACAAATAGAGGGTACTTTTGTGGGAATGAATACCTCTAACCCGAATCGTTTAGTTGAGGAAGCGATTAAAGCCAAGGTGATTCCTGAGCTTCAAGGCTATCAGACCCTGAGACGGGAAGTGCCTTATGGGAAGAACTCTCGGATTGACTTTCTCCTTGAAAGTCCTTCGCATAAGCTAACGTATGTGGAAGTCAAAAATGTTCACTTAAAAAGAGGACAGATCGCAGCCTTTCCTAGTTCAGTAACCACTCGGGGAGCGAAGCATATGAGAGAACTTTCCGACATGGTCCGCCAAGGTCATGAGGCTTATGTTGTTTATGTTGTTCAACGAAATGATTGTGAGGGATTTGAAATTGCAACGGATATTGACCCCATATACGGGCAAGAAACCTTAAGGGCTTATGAAACGGGGGTTAAACCTCTTGTCTATGCTTGCGAAGTGACCCCAAAAGCCATTACTATTACCCATTCCTTAACCTTTATTGTTTAAATAGATGGATAGAGCTGAGAGAGATATTGTTATTCATGGGGCTTCCGATTTTGAAGGAATGCGCAAGGCAGGGCATCTTGCTGCTCAAACTCTTGATTTCATCACCCTTCACGTAAAAGAGGGAGTCACAACTCAAGAACTCAACGACCTGTGTCATGAGTTCATTCTTAGTCATGGAGCCATTCCTGCCCCATTAAATTATAGGGGATTTCCCAAATCGATTTGTACCTCACTGAATCATGTCGTGTGTCATGGAATTCCAGGGCCAAAAAAGCTACAAGGAGGGGATATTCTTAACATAGATGTGACTGTCATTTTGGATGGGTGGTATGGAGATACAAGCCGCATGTTTACCATTGGAAAAGTCTCCCTCAAAGCTCAAAAGCTCATCGATACAACCTATGAAGCTCTGATGCGAGCTATTGAAGTTGTTCGCCCAGGGGCTTATACGGGAGATATTGGACATGCCATCCAAAATTACGTGGAATCTAAAGGATTTTCTGTTGTCCGAGACTTTTGTGGCCATGGATTAGGTCGTGTTTTCCATGATGCTCCTGAAATTTTGCACTATGGAAACCCTGGAACGGGCGTTCAACTTCAAGAAGGGATGTTTTTTACCATTGAGCCAATGATAAATGCGGGGCGCTATAAGGTTAAGGTTTTAGATGATGGATGGACAGCTGTAACGCGAGATAAATCACTCTCAGCTCAATTTGAGCATAGTATTGGGGTAACCGCCTCTGGATACGAGATTTTCACTCTTTGAGAAATGGTCAATCCAGTAAAAAAATATACCCTAAAAGCAAATAATACCAATTTCCATTCGATGAATCAGATTAGTAGTTTCTTTTTTTGGAACACTTAACCAAGGGACGATATCAAGGGGGACAAGAGAGAACAAAGACATACCTTGAAAGCTGGTGCTTAGAAGGTATGTCTCTTTTAGGCTATTGGGAACCAGGGACTTTCATAAATAATACGGCCCCTCCTGGAATTTCAATAAGAAGCTGAGCTTTTTTCTCATTTTTATTAAAGCCAAACTTCACAAACGAAGGATCAACATTCCGCATGTAGGTCTTTAATCCCTCATTTAAAAGATTCGCCTCAGTTAGACGACCAGATTTAGTTGCATGATACCCGGTAAATTCTATGAGTGACTGCAATTTTGTCTGCAAAGCTTCCTCATCTTTACAAGGCTTAATTTCCTTCATCACCTTAATATCAGAATGCGTTGCCGAGCTTTTATCTTTATAAATCATCAAATTAAATGTGAAGTCAACTTTTACCAATTTAAGATTAGGCTTACTAATTATTGCTAATCCCTCCGGTATAGTAAACTCTTTAACTAGAGCTTTAGAGCTAGATTTCGCGTCAACATTAGTCTCAATTTCTTCCTTGCTTGTTTCTGTAGGTTTTGTTTCTATAGCTGCATTCATTGGCTGATCTTGGAGATTCAGTTTTTCTTGATGTTTGCGCTCTTCTAACTTACGCGCCTCCTCTTGTTGCTTCTGCTTTTCTTCTTCAGCTTGTTTTATTTTTTCTTGCTGAATCATTTCTTCCTCTTTACGGCGCAGCTCCTCTTCTTTTTTTTTCAGTTCTTCTTCTTTCAGGCGCAGGTTTTCTTTAAGTTTGCGCTCTTCTTCTTTCTGCTCCGTTTCTTTTAGGCGCAGTTCTAATCCTTGAAGACGCCGCTCAATGTCTTCTTCTTTGTTAGGCGTCAAAGGGGTAGACCCTATCTGGTCTCCTTGAATCAAATCAGGTGGTACAAGGGAAATATTCGCTTTTTCTTGTTCCTCAGATGGCGTATTCCCTCCCTGAGCTGTTTTAAGTTGCGTTAAAAAATTTTGAAGGGCTAGATTTTCAGTGGGCGAAAAGTTCGTCGTATTTATGGTTACTACTGAAGAAATAGGTCCCGAATTAAGTTCTCCCGGCATGCCCCCATTTCCTTGAGAGGTGGTGGAAGAAATAAGGGTCTGAGAATTCTTTCGCTGTTGTTTTTCGGGTTCTTTTTGTTGAGAAATGGATGCTCGAATCGTTTTGCTTCCCCCAACGTTATCATCCCCTTTCTTAGGACTACTAAAAACTATCCCTGCATAACATAGCTGAGTGCTTGACAATAAGATAATCGATAAAACTGTTGTGATAAATTTAAATCTCATAAAATGACTCCTATTTGTTTAATATTTGAAAACGTAAAAATTTAATAGCTTAATTAGATTAATATAATTTTACATAAATTGTAGCAACATATAAATTTCCTTTTCGTTATAATCCCTTATTCGGAATTTTCCAGGTTGGATGGTTGATTACTTTCACCAAAAAGATTTTTTCTTACTTTTTCTCCTTTCTTTCTTGTATTTGACTTAAATGGCCTCTGTTCTTTTAAACGGGGCCCAATGACCTCAGGTTCAGTATTTGAATATAAAGAGATAATACGCCTCCCTTGTTCCGACATAATCGCTTGCCCCAGAAAATTTGCCTTTTCAGGTGAAAGATTTGTTAGGTCAAAAATTATTTTTGCTTCTCCCTCTTCTATAACTGTTTCTGAATCTCCCAAAAGTGCCTCAATTTTTTCCATTAAGTTAAGAGATTGAGTTTGGCTTGGTAGACCGTCTGCAGATTTTGTTGGTATTTGTTCCAGATCAGGAGACAGATCATCTGTGTATTTTGTTGGAGTTTCTTCCAGATCAGGAGACGAGTCATATTTTGTTGGGGTTTGCTTTGAGGTAGGAGATGAATCATACTTTGTTGGGGTTTGTTTTGGGGTAGGAGATGAATCATATTTTGTTGGGGTTTGCTTTGGGGTAGGAGATGAATCATACTTTGTTGGGGTTTCCTTCGGAGTAGGAGACGAGTCATACTTTGTTGGGGTTTGCTTCGGAGTAGGAGACGAGTCATACTTTGTTGGGGTTTGCTTCGGAGTAGGAGACGAGTCATACTTTGTTGGGGTTTGTTTCAGAGTAGGAGACGAGTCATACTTTGTTGGGGTTCCAGTTACAAAGGGAGGAGACACATCATCTGTGTATGATGTCGCCGGTGTCCGCGGGGAAGGAGCCTTAAAAACGAAATCCGTCATTATATTTGAAAAGCGAGCATCAAGTTCCGTATTTATAAATTTTTCCTGATTTTTCAATTTTTTGTTTGTTTCTTCTATAAGAACCTCCGTATTCGTTTCTTCATGCAATACAATGTATTTAACTTGCATCGGTTTAGAAGGATTTTCTAGCCGAGGTATTGTCGGAGTTTCTTCTAATAGTTGGATCGGTTCAGGCCTTGACTCCGTAGCTTGCTCTCCAGTTCGTTTTAGCTCTTCTTCCTCTTTACGCTTGTGTTCTTCTTCTTCCTTCAAACGTTTCTCTTCTTCCTCTTTACGCTTACGATCTTCTTCTTCCTTCAGGCGCTTCTCTTCTTCCTCTTTACGCTTGCGCTCCTCTTCCTCCTTCAGACGTTTCTCTTCCTCTTTATGCTTGTGCTCCTCTTCCTCCTTCAGGCGCTTTTCTTCTTCCTCTATACGCTTGCGCTCCTCTTCTTCCTTCAGGCGCTTCTCTTCCGCTATACGCTTGCGCTCTTCTTCTTCCTTCCGAAGCTTTTCTTCTTCCTCTATACGTTTACGTTCTTCTTCTTCCTTTTGGTGGTCCTCTTCCTCGAGCTTCAGCCATTCTTCTTCCCTCAGACGCGCTAGTCGCCGCTCCTCTTCTTGTCTCAGTTTTTCTTCTTGAGACTCCACCTGTTCTTGAAGATCAGGTTTAAGCTCTTTTTCGGGCTTCGCTTGCTCTTCTTCTTCGGACTTGATCTCTTCTTGGAGAACAGGCTTGGATTCTTCCTCAACCTTTGTTTGTTCTGTGTCCCCAAGTTTAAGTTCTTCTTGAAGATCAGGCTTAAGCTCTTTCTCAACCTTCTCTTGCTCTTCTTCTTCGGACTTGATCTCTTCTTGGAAAACAGACTTAGGCTCCTCCTCAACCTTGGTTTGCTCTATTTCTTTGAGTTTCGGTTTTTCTTGAAGAACAGGCTTAGACTCTTCCTCAACCGTCTCTTGTTTTTTTTGCTTTAGATCTTCCTGGAGCGTGGGCTTGATTTCCTTTCCAACTTTCTTTTCTTCCTTTGGATTGGGTTCTCTCTGGCGCTTCCGATCAAGCTCCTTCTTCTTTTCTTGTTGTTCTTCCTCGCGAGGTATCACAGGTGGTTTTTGGGGAAGGGAAGGTTTATCTTTGTGAGGATATGAAGCAGAATCTTCATCAAGTTTTAAAAGCAACTTATCCTTTAAAATTTCCCTTTTAGGTAAATCTCTTGAGGGCTTCAAGAAAAGCTGAAGCTGAGATAGCTTTTCAGAACCCTTACAAATGGTACCCGTCCCAAGGTCATAATAGAGATACGTTGGGTTATCTCTAAGAAGTTTTGCAACCACCTTTGAATTATTTGAGTCAGCCGGTGATTCAAATGTTCCACCCCCCGTTCCGCCAGCTTTTGCAAAGATAAATTTTCGATCTGTCGGTCGCTCTTTTTGCTTCGTTTGCGTGATAATATCAATGTCTCGAATAATTGTTTCTTGCATCCTTTTTTCGAGAGGGGTCAGCTTTTTAGAAGTCTGCTCACCAAAAGGAATACTAAACCAAAAGCCGACATAAGGAACACCATGGCGAACGTTATCGTAACGATAGGCTGCCTCAATCATAAAATTTTCAGTAAGTTGCCATTCGATGCGGGGACGGATTCCATTAATTTTACGCGTATGATGCCCTCGGAAATGATATCCTGCGATGTATAAACGTAGATTATCCGAATACGGGATAAGACGCCCAACTTCAATATCTATCCCTTTATGGGGCGTTTCTCTTCGATGAGAAACAAATTCCTGATGTCCACGAAAGACAGGTTTTGTATTCTTTTCTTTATGGGAAGAGATGGATCGTGAGGAAGACAATGGAACATAAATATTTGCCCGAAAGTCCCAGGACACGCTCAAAGCCTCCACGCCCAGGGTTAGCTGTTGAAACGAATGGTGATGCTCGCTCCGCCGGTTATCAAAAAAACCATACCCACCAAAAATCCATCCTAAAGAAGTAATAATTTTACGATAAGCAAGTCCTGCATTGCCTTCAGTTGCCCTTTTTGAATCCCTAAAAATGCGTAAATCCATAAATAATAAAGAGGTATCATCTTGGGCTAACGGAGTCACAAGCTGAGCTTGGCCTAAAAAGCGTAGTGTTGACGCTTGCAAATGAAGGCGGGCTTCCGGCGTCCATTTATCATTTGTGGTGTGAGAGCAAGAGGGTATTTTTTTATTTTTTAAATCACCGGCTTCGATTCCCTCTTGAAAAAAGAACTGTATGATGAAAAACCATATTCCCACCTTAGAAATATGTTTTTCCCATAAGATATTAAATAAACCCTTGTTTTGGTAAGTACCTTCCAAGGATTTTCTTATCTTTAATCGCATAAAAACAAAGTCCCACTTATGGTAACATCCAACAAGCATGAATTGATATATTAAATCTGATTAGAAATTTAATAAAATTTTTGTAAAATTTAAATAGACTAGATTCTATGAGAATTCAAGGCTTTTTTCTTTTCCCGAGAATATATTTTTAGGCGACCTATTACCTAACCAAAACCCCTTTATCGGTGCTCAGCCTGCATTTTATGATCTAGAAGCTTTATCGACTGAACTCAGAGATTCAGTGAAGGGCAAGACAATTTGGGGGAGGTACTTTGCTATAGACCTTTGGGTCTGGTATAACTTAAGGAGGAATATGTATTACGTGGTTGTAATGATGCCGGCACGAGGACTTAAGCTTCCTTAAGGGAGTAAAATATTTCCCCGTTTAAGAGTTCATTTCTTCATTTGCGTTTGAAGCTCTCATTGTAGCCACTTTCCCAAAAAGAGCCTGACTCTATATAAGCTGTCTCAACGTCTGAAGACTTAGATGCTTTAGCGATCGACAAAATAAAAAAGGCAACCCGGGGATTGCCTTTTTCTTCAAGCCTTGGTCAAAACTAGCTTATTTCCAGAATTGCCAAAAAGATTTAGAAGTTTGATCTACTGGCTGTGACTTCACCTCTGGAGTATCTTCTTCGTCATCGTCCAGCATCGGATTGAGTGCTTTAGCAAAGTCATCGGATGCTTTTGCAAAAGAGCTAGCTACGTGCTTAGCTTCCATCTTCACCGCATTTGCAGCCTTTGATAGTTTCTCTTTTGCTGACTCTACGAGATTTGTGAAATTCATTGGTTTTTCAACTTGCGTTAAGTTTGAAAATCCGAAATCGTCCTCACTTGGTGCTTCAAGGGTAAACTTACCAAAGGCCCGATCGTAGTCTTCCTCAGTTGGGACAAGTAGATCAGCTACTCTTGATCCCAGCTTATTAAGAAGGTTATTCACATTCAAGTTCGTAGCTATAACACGAGCTGCTTTCCTTTTCGCCTTTGAAACTAAGTTATCATATCCAAAGAGATTTTTAATCGTCCTACGAAGGGTAGATTCCTCTTTCGCTCCATCAGCGATGTACTGATCACCAGAAATGACTCCTGCTGCAAGAACTGCACCCGTTCCACCAGATGAAATTGTTGCGACAGTTGTAATCGCTGCAGCAGTTCCGAACTCTCCATAACGGAGACTCAACTCGGCCGTCTCGTCAATAAGCTTTTGAGCATATTGATTTGCTACGTTTTGCGCACTTTCCTGAATCCAAGCATTTGTTGCAATTTTGAATCTAGATGCAAGGTTTTTCAAAAAAGCCGAACCTACTTGTGAATAAGCGGCTTGCTCTTTCGTGCTTAAAGCCTGAAGGCCATTCTTTAGATCCTTTTCAACATCAGCACTTACTTCTAGCTGGCTGCCGAACGACCCTTGAGCATGGTTTGCTACAAGCTCCGCTATTTTATCTTCAGCGATTCCCATAGCTTTTGCAACAGCTCTTAAGCTTGCTTCACGTAAAACACCTTGGACAGATTTGAAAACAACGTTTTCAAGTTTATCTGCCAACCAATTTTCAGCGTAATTTCCAATTACACGAGACACTGCTGCAGGAACACCTGGTACAGTATTTTCCGCATCAAACCCCATGTATCTTTTAAGGAAGTTACGTGCAAATTGGGGAGCCTCAAGCTCAATGTGTCCAATTTGTTCACCCTTACTATTGACCACTTTTTTGCCCATTTCTTTATAGAGCATTTCATGGAACTTACGGGCGGCTACATTAGCAATTTCATCCGCTGATTTTTCAAGCATCTGCTCTGCCTTCCCTTTAACAAAGGATTTCCCTTTGTTTTTTAGGGCAGCCGTAACACCTAAATCTGGGGATTTCTCCCAGAGGTACTCAGCTGAACTACGCAGTTTGGCAGTAATAGATTTGCTAGAGACTTCAGGATTTGTGTGGTTACCAGCTTGGGCATGACCTATCATAAGAACGGAGCATACTGAGGCAGAAACCAACAAACTTTTTGTCAATTTACTATTTCTAAACATATTACCTACTTTCATTACCATTAAACTATATAGCTTATATAATACCTTTGTATCAACAATCTAATATAATTTTTGCAACCCTGCTATTTGTTTTTTAAATAGGTTAGTTGCAGTCTTTACACTTGACCACTTTAAAGGGCATAAGCCTTTTATAGTCATCTAATATAACTTATATAGACTTTCTAGGATTAAACACCAATACAATTTATTTATATGTGATATAAATTTTTCAAATAGGGAATTGCTCAAATTTTACCTAATTTTAAGCTCCAAAGATCACCCTAGGTTTTCCTCAGGATAAATTCCCCATAATGCGGATCGTTGCATCCATCCTTTAAAATCAAAAATACGGACCTGACACCAGTCACCGCGACATTTTAAAAGTTCGACAACGACCCCATCTTGAAGACGAACAAGGGGTTGGCCTGTAGAAGCCTCAGTGGCATACATCAAGGATTCCCCTCCTTGAACGATGGCATGCCTTTTGGAATTAAGCATACTTTGGTGAATCCATCCTCCTGCCCCATCCTTATCCCGAATTTTTCGCCAGGTATCAAATTCCGCAACAACCTCAACAGGCAAGCCCGCTTTTAAATAAATCCATTCAAGGGGATAATTTGGGCCAGGACCTACCCTTGCGTTGACTTCGCTAGGGCGTAAGGAGACAAAACGGGGAACAGGGTTTTTTTCAGCAGCCATTGCGGCCGTAATTCCAAGAAGAAGCAAAGGAATATACATATAGGTTTTCATAGGCTACTCCTCAGTCCTGTTGAGCCAAAGCCCCCTTGCTTACGCATATTGTGCTCCAAATCCAGGTGCTGATCAACCTCTGTCCAACAAAAAAGCGAAATAGGGGTTAAAATCATTTGAGCGATCCGCAGACCTCTTTCAATTAAGAAATCTTCTGTCCCTAAATTAATAAGAATGACCTGAATTTCTCCTCGGTAATCCGCATCTATGGTTCCAGGGCTATTTAAAACCGTAAGGCCATGTTTAAGAGCCAGGCCTGAGCGGGGGCGAATTTGCGCTTCATACCCCTTGGGCAAGGCAATAGAAATTCCTGTTGGAATTAATTTACGCTCAAAGGGTTTTAAGGAAAAAGAAGCCTCAACAGCTGCCATCAAGTCAACACCAGCACTTTGAGAGGTGGCATAGCTGGGAAGGGGCAAGTCCTCTCCATGAGGTAATTTCAAAAGAGGGACTGAAATCATAGAAAAGCTCCTTCTATATAAGTGATAAGTTTATGGGCTACATCTTTTTTTGAACAGTTGGGCCAAGACTCTTCGATATCCTGGGTAAGAAAATGAACTTCGGTGTTATCAGATCCAAAAATTCCGCAGCTAACATCATTGGCCACAACCCAATCGCACTTAGAAAGCTTCATCTTTGCATGCCCTAGAAGATTTTCTGTTTCGGCTGCAAAACCGATGAGAAGGCGGGGTCTCATTTGATGCTTAGCCAATGAGGCCAAAATATCTGGCGTTTCAGTTAAAGAAAGAGAAGAAAACCCGGTCTCTTTCTTTATTTTTTGGTAAGATAGATTTTCGGGACGCCAATCGGCGACAGCCGCCGTACAAATAGCAAGATCTGCTGGCAAATGAGCTTCGACCGATTTCCACATCTCTTCTGCGGTTTGAATGGAAATGATTTTGGCCCCATGGGGCAGTGGCAAAGCCGTCGGACCCGTGATCAACGTGACATCAGCTCCCTTTTGGAGAAGGGCTTCCGTAATAGCATATCCTTGCTTTCCTGAAGAAGCGTTCGTTAAATATCGGACCGGATCAAGAGGCTCTTGAGTTGGCCCAGCTGTGACAAGAGCTTTCAAACCCTTGAGAGGACGATTGCCTTGAAGTTTTTCAAGAATAAAGGCTGAAAGTAACGAGGGATCCGTCATTTTCCCAAGACCAATTTCCCCGCACGCAAGCTCTCCTTCTTCAGGACCTATAAAAGTAACGCCCCTTTCGGCTAACAGAGCCACATTTGCTTTTGTAGCAGGATGATCCCACATGTGCCCGTTCATGGCTGGAGCCATTAAAAGAGGAGCTTTTGTTGTCAGAAGAACCGCTGAAGCTAAATCATCCGCCCTTCCTTGAGCAACTTTTTCCATAAAGTTAGCACTTGCTGGAGCAACGACCACAAGATCAGCTTCCCGAGCCAAACGAATATGCCCCATCTCAGTTTCTTCCGTTAGGGAAAATAAATCAGAATAGACGGGCTCCCCTGAAAGAGACGCACAAGACAAAGGGGTAATAAAGCGGTTGCCCCCTTTTGTGAGAATGACCCTTACTTTTACGCGTTCTTTACGTAAAAGGCGAATCAGCTCCAGACTCTTATAAGCAGCAATGCTTCCAGTTATAATAAGTAAAATCAAAGGCATGACCTAACCTAAAAGACTTAGAATTTCAAATAGAATATACATTCCCACGGAACCTGTCAAAAAGTTGAGTAAAAGATATGTCGGATCTTTTATGATGAATACCCCATTTCCAAATGGTAAACCAAAAGTTATGATAATGAAAACTTGGACTCGTTGAGACATGGATTGGGATAAACTCCGCGTATTTCATGCGGTTGCTAATGCTGGAAGTTTTACAAAGGCGACGAAAACCTTAAATATAAGCCAATCAGCTATTAGCCGTCAGATAAATATTCTTGAAGCAAAATTAGGGACCCGTCTTTTCAAGCGGGTAGCCCGTGGCCTTGTTCTTACGGAAGCTGGGGAATCCTTACGGGATACGGTTATGACAGTCTTTGCAAAATTGTCCACGGCTCAAACAATTATCGAGGATTTGAAAAGTTACCCTCGGGGCCATATTCGTGTTGCAACCTCTCTTGCCTTTGGGTCTTTATGGCTTGCTCCCCGTCTTCAAGAATTCCTGGATCAATATCCTGAGATTCAGGTAAGCCTTCTTCTGACAGACGAAGAAGTTGATTTGAATATGCGAGAAGCAGATATTGGAATTACAGCCCAAACAATTAGTGGAGCGGACCTTATTCATCGCGAACCGGTCTCTTATCGATTTCGCATATATGCAAGCCAAGCATATTTAAAAAAATATGGAACTCCTCAAAAGCCCGAAGATCTGGATCATCACCGGCTCATTGTTTTTGGAAAGGAAATGTCTCATATTTATAGTAATTTGGACTGGTTGTTGAGGGTGGGAGCCAAAAAACCTAGAGCTCCCTATTTAGTAATCAGTAATGGTCAAGCCATCTGTGAAGCGACCCGTTCAGGCCTTGGAATTTCTGCTCTTCACAAGTATATGGTTGGGGATGACCCAGAGATGGTAGAAATCCTTCCCAATATTCCTGGGACAACGGTTTATCGGTATGTTATCTATCCTGCTCATCTTGCAGCGTTGAAGCGCATCCAAGTTTTTGTTGATTTTGTTTTAAAGAAAATGAAAGAAGAAGAGTTTTAATCGCGTGAGCCAAATGCCCTTACAAAACCCTCAACAATTCTTCTCTGTTGTTATTAATCATTTAGATAAATCCTATGATGGAATAGAGGTTCTAAAGGGAATTAATCTTGAAGTTCCTCAAGGTCAAATCCTAGGGATTATAGGAAAAAGTGGGGCTGGGAAGAGTACCCTTTTACGCTGCCTTAATGGTCTAGAGCAACCAAGTTCCGGAACCATTACAATTCATGGGAAACTTTTTACAGGAATTAAAGAATCAGATCGGCGAAAAATACAGCAAGATATCGGGAATGTTTTTCAAAATTCTAATCTCTTAAGCCGTTTAACCGTTCTTGAAAATGTCATGTTTCCTTTAAACTTGCTTAAAGTAAACTCAAAAATAGCACACTCAAAAGCTCTTCAAATGTTACACCTTGTTGGACTAAAGGGAAAGGAAGATGCCTACCCTGGACAATTAAGTGGGGGACAATGCCAACGAGTTGCTATAGCCCGCGCCCTTATCAGTGATGCTTCTCTTCTTTTGTGTGACGAATTCACCTCTGCATTAGATATAGAAACATCTCTTGAGATCCTTGAATTGCTAAGGGATTTAAATAAGCGGCTTGGCATCTCAATTATTTTGATTACCCATGATATGGGTGTCGTGCGCGAAATCTGCGACGAGGTTTGTGTTTTAGATCAAGGCCGAATTGTTGAAAAAAATGATATTACTTCCATTCTCTTGCATACTCAAAATACTGTAACGAAGTCTTTGATTCGTAATCTTATTAACAAAGACTTACCCCACCATTTACAGGAAATACTGCTTCAAAAGCCAAAAACAAATTGTGATATTTTAGTGCGCCTTTTTTTCTCAAGTCAGACAGCAGGAGAGCCCATAATTTCATCTATTGTTAAAAAATATGATATTCCTATTAATATATTATTTGGCAATTTAGATCATATTCGAAAAACCGCTTTTGGAAGTCTTACGATTAAGATTCCTTATAATATACAAATAATTAATAAAATAATGAATTACCTTGAGAAAAGAGGGGTTTCCTCAGAAATCGTTGGATATCTTCCCCAAGATGGAGAGATGGCATGGAACAGCTAGTTTTCCAATCTTTTCTAGAAACTCTGATAATGGTAAGTATTTCAATGGGTTTAGGAACCCTTATTGGAATGATACTAGCAACTTTTCTTGTATTAACGAAACCTCAAGGGCTTTTACCAAAGCCTTGGATTTATCATTCGCTCGAAATTTTCTTAAATACATTTAGATCCATTCCTTTTATCATTCTTATTATTTTAATGATTCCCTTTACTCGATTTTGGGTTGGAACTTCTATCGGAACTGGAGCAGCGACCCTTCCGCTTACCGTTGCAGCTAGCCTTCTTATAACTCGCATTATAGAGGATGCCCTCAATACAATTCCAAAAGGTTTGATTGAGGTAGGAAAAGCTTTAGGAGCTACGAACTTACAAATTATCTTGAAAATTCAACTTTTAGAGGCTCTTCCTCTCATCATTTCAGGCCTTACAACTATTACCATTAACGTCATTGGATTTTCAGCCATGGCAGGAACTGTAGGGGGCGGAGGATTAGGAGACCTTGCGATACGATATGGATACCAGCGTTATGACTTTACACTCCTCATTGTTATCGTTATCATTCTTATCCTTATGGTTCAATGCGTCCAAATGGTAGGAAACTTTCTCTCAAAAAAATTGATGAAATAAAAAGGAATTTGATACCCATGAAATGGATAATCACATTTGTGTTTTTTATATTTTCTTTGTCCCCTTCACTTGCAGTTCCATTAAAAGTTGGGGTCACAGCTGGCCCGCATGCCATCATCCTGGAAAAAGTGAAAGAGCTTGCCAAGGCTCAGGGTCTAGACATTCAAATAATTGAATTTAATGACTTCATTTTGCCTAATGCTGCCTTAAATGATAAGGAAATAGATATTAATTCATATCAACATCAACCTTTTTTGAATGAGCAGGTTAAAACGCGCGGATATAAAATCAAATCTGCAGGAAAAACTGTTTTAATGCCCTTAGGGATTTACAGCAGGACTTACAAAACCATAGCTGATATTCCAGAAAAGTCAAAAATTGCCATCCCCTCTGATCCCACAAATAGTAGCAGGGCGCTTAAACTTCTAGAAAAAGAGGGATTGATCAAATTAAAATCCTCAGACAATCCGAGTATTTTAGATATTACTGAAAACCCTAAACAGTTAAATATCATAGAAGTTGATGCTCCTCAAATTCCTCGCATACTTGATGAGGTTGCTGCAGGGATTACAAATACAGACTGGATTTTATTGGCAGGTATCGATCCTAAATCGGCCATTGCTATTGAAGATAAAAATTCTCCTTATGCCAATGTTATTGCAATACGGGAAGATGACACACGCCCTGAAATACAACAGTTTATCAAAATTTATCAAAGTGAGCCTGTAAAAGAATTTATTAAAAAGGAGTTTAAAGGGGCCATTATTCCAGTTTGGTGAGGTATGAGATTGTGAACATTTTTTCCAAAAAACCTGCCCTCTCCCCTTATGGGGTTCCGAGTAGACATATCCTTTGCCTAATGCCATAGTGTGGAATAGAAATGAGATAAGCATGCTGTGGATAAAGATTTTAACATGGTTTAAAGGAGAGCTTGTTGGTAAGGATTCCTTTGGAAATCGATATTATCGAGAAAAAAGCCCGGAAAATTTCAACGAGCGTCGTTGGGTCATTTATAAAGGGCTTCCTGAGGCGTCAAAAGTTCCCCCTGAATGGCACGGATGGCTACATCATATGATTAAAAGCCCCCCGGCTATTAACCAAATAAAAAGATGGTCTTGGGAAAAAAACTATCTTCCTAATCTTTCAGGAACTCCTTATGCTTACCGACCTCCAGGACATTTCTTTTCGGGAGAGAAACGAAGCCCAGCGACAGGGGATTATGAAGCCTGGTATCCCCATGAGGTGAAGGATGAAAACAAATTTACTTGAAGCTACGATGGGAGCTGTTGTTCTTGTCGTTTGTGCCTTTTTTATCATTTTTGCTTATTCAACAAGCCAGTGGCAACCTACCACAGGGTATGAGGTTATTGCTAAGTTTGATCGCATTGATGGTCTCTTGCGAGGAAGTGATGTCCGTCTTAGCGGGGTCAAAGTTGGCACAATTAAAGACATTCATTTAGATCCAAAGACTTATCTTGCTGTCGTCCATATTTCTCTTGCTCCCCATGTAAAACTTCCCAAGGATAGCGCCGCTGAAATTGTAAGTGATGGTCTTTTGGGAGGAAAATTTTTATCTCTTGTCCCAGGAGGAGAAGATGCATTTATCCCTCCTTATGGAGAAATCGTACATACTCAAGCTGCTGTGAGTCTTGAATCTCTTATTGGGCAATTTATTTTTAGTGCCCAGGAGAAAAAAGAGGAACATCCACTTGAGAAAGTTAATAGTGTTAAATAATAAGGCTGCGTTTTGCATACGGATTCAAATTTTATGCATAAAGACACCATCAGCAGTAGCGTGGAAAAAATGTGTCCGGACCTAAGGCCAAGTCTTAGAGTATTTTTTTCTTTGTTCATAATTCAGTGTATGTCATTTACACATGCCTCTTATGGTCAAAATTTTGAAGACCTTCTCAATGAACTTTCCTCAAATGCTGACCAACTCGAAAGTGAGCTTCCAGAGCAGAAAAAAACAATTGATCACCCTCCCCCCTTTTCCACCGAGATTACATCTCCTCCTGAAGAGGATGCATTCGCACCTGAAAAAAACATTGTCACAAATGGGGTTACCCTTCAAGGCCTTGATAAACAAACAGCCCGTGTTTTCATAATTGACGCCAATGTCGGACAATCAATTGAGTTTGGAACTCTCAAAATGATGGTCCACCACTGTGAAAAAGCCCCTCTTGATGATCGCCAAGAATCCATGGCTTTTGTTACGATTACTGAAGAAAAGCAAAATACTCCTCCTCAAAAGCTTTTTTCCGGCTGGATGTTTGCTTCAAGCCCCGCATTATCTGCTCTCGATCACCCCATCTATGATGTGTGGGTCAAGGAATGTAAAAATGTGAACCAAAAACCAAAAAAGTAAATTAATCATGAAACTTCATGGAAGTATCCCACGAAGCTTCATTTCATTTAAATAAATTCTTAGTAATAGTAATAATATGGAGCAGGGGATGCTGCTCGTTCAACAGCAAAGCCTGTTGATGCAACGTCCGCTCCAGCTCCCCTCACAGTATTGCAAGCTGAAAGAGAACAAGCCATACATCCTAAAAGTATAAGAAGACCAAGAAGCCTCATTTTTTCCTCCCTTTTTGAATAAACCCAAAATTGGTTTTATTCATACACTGTACTTTAATTTTGTTAAAAAATTATGAAATTCAATTAATATATCAAAAATATACTTAAATTGAGGTGATGTGGTTTGTAAACTTGCTCTAGAACGAAGAGCGTGGGGGTTATCGACAATCGTGATGCTCAAACCTTCCAAAAACTTTACAATAAAGTCAAGTTCAAGGCGTTAAGCAGTTTTTAACCCAAATTGTGGATAATATACAAACAGCGAGAAGGAAGGGATTAATACACTATCTCTCCCCCTCCTCCTTGGATGAAACAAACCGCTAAGATGAGATGAAAGGATCCCAACCATGGATAAGAAGGTTCTTCGGAATCAGTTACAACGTCTGAGACGACTAGGACTGGCTAGGTTCTGTCGACATTTATAAATGGAAGTGATATAGTAAAGCCTCCAAGGGAGGATAGAACAGATGCTATATGACTTAAGAGACGACCAATGGGACAAGATAAAAGATAAATTGCCAGGGAAAGAAGGAGCTCCAGGAAGAAGAGGAGAGGATAACAGGCGCTTTATATGTGCAGTTATGTGGGTAGCCAGGACAGGAGCCCCGTGGAGGGCTTTACCCACAGAATACGGGAAGTGGTCTGGAGTGCAC
>DAIDHR010000013.1 GCA_027459605.1 Alphaproteobacteria bacterium | reverse complement strand
ACTATTGATGTAGCCCCGGCAGCCCTTTGGGCTGCTCATAACCGTCAAGCCCCTGGTATTACCAGGGCGTTATGACTTACTGTTAGATTTGGTGATCAATCCAAAATCCTGGACTTTCTTTGCAAAATATGAAACAATAATAAATATGAAATGGAGAAGTCTATGACTCTCCACAGAAACTTATTTTGCCACGGATGATAAATACAATTTCCCTTTCTTCAGCTTCAACTCTTCCAGAATATACGGTTACTGAACTTTCCCTTGCTTTAAAAAAGATGGTGGAGACAGGATTTGCTCGGGTGCGAGTGCGAGGCGAAATTTCAGGGTTTAAACGTCATACTTCGGGGCATGTGTATTTTGCTCTTAAAGACAATGATTCGGTCTTGGATGCGGTATGCTGGCGTGGAAGTTTTCAGGGGCTTTCCATGACTCCGCAAGAAGGGATGGAGGTGATTGCCGTAGGGAGGCTCACAACTTATCCTGGACGCTCCAAGTATCAAATTGTTGTCGAAGGGATGGAACTTGCAGGAGAAGGGGCTCTTTTAAAGCTGCTTGAGGAGCGTAAGCGCAAGCTTGCAGCTGAAGGTTTGTTTGATGAGGCTCGGAAAAAGAAAATCCCTTTTCTTCCGAGCTTAATTGGAATCGTAACCTCACCGACGGGGGCTGTTATTCAAGATATGCTCCACCGCTTGTCTGATCGTTTTCCCGTTCATGTTCTTTTATGGCCTGTTGCTGTGCAAGGGGAGGGGGCTTCAGCTCAGATTGCAGTAGCTGTGAGAGGCTTTAATAGCATTCCAGCGAAGCCCGATGTTCTAATTGTGGCTCGGGGAGGGGGGAGCCTTGAGGATTTATGGGCTTTTAATGAAGAAGAGGTCGTCCGAGCTGTTGCCGAAAGCCAAATTCCTGTGATTTCAGCTGTTGGTCATGAGACGGATATAACCCTTATTGATTTTGCAGCGGATAAAAGAGCTCCAACACCAACAGCAGCTGCTGAATTTGTGGTCCCTGTAAGGGCTCAATTGGCTCAAGCCCTTCTCCAATATGGAGCTCAACTGACAAGCCGATTTGATCATCTGCTCTCTCTTTATGAAAGTCGCCTTGATGCTTTAAGGCGTGGCCTCCCTCCTCTCAACCTTTGGCTAACAGAGGCTTTACAAAAGTTGGATGATTATTGGGAGCGTCTCATTAATTCGCAAGGACGTTTTCTACAGCAGCAAAGTTTAACCCTTGATCATTTGACTCACCGCCTTGCGCCAGCTCTTGCAAACATTGTGCAAAAAGCAAATCATAAGTTTGAAGCTCTTGCTCAACTTTTAGAAAGTTATTCTTACACAAGAACCCTTGAGCGTGGGTTTACGTTCATTACAGGGGCGAATAAAACCCTTATTTCTTCAAAAATTCAAACAAATCCGCATGAAAAGGTTCACATCCATTTTTATGACGGACAGGTTAACGCCGAAATTTTAGACTTTGACTAGCATTAATATTATATACAATTTTTGGTTTGTTATTTACAAAAGTTATTTTTTATATGTTATTATATAGTTCTAATTTTAAAATAATGCGATGTTTTGCATTTATACATAATGGCAGGCGGAATGTCCTACAAATAATTAATTTTACTAAATCTTAAGAAATTATTGGTAATCTCATGAATATGATTAACTTAAAGAGAGAGGTCTTTCATGTTCGGAATATTTTTTCGGTATAGCATACTGTCACTAGTCTTTTGCTTTATTTTTCCATCACTTGGAATCTCCAAACACCTGATATGTCACATAACCGCATTGGATGGGTGTATAAAAACTTGCATATCCAATGCTGATGTTTGCTTGGAGCCGTGCACCGATTCAAAATGTATGAAAACTTGCAGAAAAACATTTACTAAATGTAGTAGCGATACTTGCTATAACAAATGGTGTTCTTAATAAAAAAGGTCACAAGAATAGCTAGGCCCACCAAACCAGCCCATTTATAGCTAAAGACTGTATTTGATTATGCAACCCAAACTAGGGGTAGATATCATTTTACAAAGTTTTAATGATGAACCCTTATCTTTTAATATAAGGGTATGACTTTTAGGAATTTTTTGATATAATCTCAAGTGGTCTAAGGACAAAAAGGGAAGAAAAAATGACAACGACTACCCTCACACGCGCTGATATTATTGACACCCTTGCTCGGGAAGTGGATATTCCCCGGCACCAAGCCACTGCTTTTTTGGAAGCCACCCTTGAAACAATGATTGTGTCACTAATGGAGCATGATCTGATTAAACTCTCTTCGTTTGGTTCTTTTAATGTACGCCAGAAAACAAAACGGGTTGGACGTAATCCAAAAACAGGAAAAGAGGCTGTGATTACACCGCGGCGTGTTCTTTCTTTTAAACCATCGCAATATTTAAGGGAAAAGGTACAACGTCGGAAGGGGTAATTTGGGGAAGATTATTAACCTGAGTTTTGGCTAATGAGGGGATTTTCGTCATTGTGAGGCGTCAAAGGCCCCGCGGCAATCCACCCTTTTGTTAATGAAGTATTCCCTTGCCTCATCATTTTTTCTGACCTTCCTGGTGTTTTTGGATCGCCATGGCTTTTGTCTTGGCAATTATGATTTCCCATTTCGATTTAAAATCTTTTTCGTCCACAGGTATTGAAGGGTAATCCCTCGCCCCTTTATAGAGGAGTCCTGTAAATTGGATTGGCGGGGTGAAAGACGCACAGACCGCTTCAATGTCCTTCAAGTTGTTTTCTCGATCATCAATAAAAAGAATGAAGGTAGGGGACCAATTGTATTTTTCTTTCAAAAGGGCTAAAAACGCCCTTAGAATCCTTCCCTTTTCTACCTTGTTGGCATCTCCATTAGAAAAGAGAACTCCTTTATAAAAGACAGGATAGTTTCCACGACAGGAAGGAAGTGACGAAAAGGTAGCATCAGAAATTTTGTCAAAACTTGATGAAAAAACAAATCCAAGTTTTTTCAAAGTATTATACCGCCACTTTTCAATACTTTGAATTTTACCTAATTTTCCTGTCAAAATACCTGTAAGTGCAAGGACTTTAATTTTCCTTTCATTAAGTGTATTAATGACGGAAATCATTTTGTTTTCAATTAAGATTGAGGGCGAACTAATTGCGATAAGAGTGCTAGAAATATTATTTTCCAGGGTAGAAAGATTCCCTGTTATGTCCTTCCAAATCTCCTTATAGAGTCTTATATTTTTCATTTGAAAGGAGGGTTCAGAAGGTTGAGTGAGAACATAATCTACATCAAAAAGGACAAGAGAATTTTGATCTACTTTTTCGAGGTAAGGCTTTGCTTCTTGTATAGAAGATATATCGTATAGATCCGCCATAGCCTGAGTCATAAGAATGCAGCCTCCCATCATACATTGTAAAAAAGGTTTAAAATTCAAGAAAGTAACTTACTATTTTTTCTATAACCCATTCATACCCGTTTTTTTCGCATTTGCAACCCTTGAAGACTCCGAAAATAGTGAGAGAATAATCCACGGATTCTGTGGATAACTTTGTGGGTATAATGCTCGTGCCAGCTAATTTCGATGTCATAAGCTTTGTTTAGAAGCAACTGCTGCACTTTTGAGCAGGAAAAATAACTAATTGATTTTAGGTCAGTTTTTAATGTAAAGACTAATTTTCAGCTTTATATATGAAAAAAAATCTTGACGAGAATTGGGACAAAACGTGGTATTTTTTTTGCTGTGTATAACAAATGAATTCTATTGAAATCTTAATTTCAACTTATTGACGTATATTTCTTTGTGTTGAAAATGGTGATTTTACTTATAACTTCTCGCAAGCCGTTTTCCAAAACCAGTGGAAAGTTCGCGAGAGATTGTACCAATTGAATGGGCAAGGGTATCCAACGTAAGGATGTCATTAACAAGTTCAACCCACCCGCCTGCATAACACAAGGATTCAGGGACGTCTGTAACATCGATGACTGTGTAATCCATGGAAATTCGGCCAACCACGGGGGCTTTAAATCCTTTAATAACCATAAAGGTTTTGTTGCTTAAGCGCCGATCATATCCATCGGCAAAACCTATGCCAACAGTAGCAAGCTTACTGTCTCGAGTAAGGACGTGAGTTGCTCCATAACCAACGCTCTCGCCCTTACGAGCTGTACGGATTTGAAGAATTCGTCCCATGAGTTTTAAACAGGAAAGGAGCGTCGGGGTCCCCGGGGGAGGTGTATACAAGCCAAATAACCCTTTTCCAGGGCGAGCAATATCATAATGGAATTCAGGTCCTAAATAAATACCTCCCGTATCAGCAAGGCTTGAAGGAACTTTTGGAAAACGGTCTCGCAAGGCATCAAATAGCTTTTTTTGTTTTTGATTTAAGGGGTCTTGGGAATCTTGGGATGAGACAAGGTGGCTCATGATAAAATGGATATCAAGTATTCCTATTAATTCGATGGTATCAAGGAGCTTTGTTAAATCGGTATGGTCAAATCCACTCCGCCTCATACCCGTGTCGAAATGAAGAACACAGGGGAGCTCTTTGCTAAGTTTATGGGCTTCTTCAACCCAGCTTTTAACCATTCCAAAATCATTGAGAACGGGGATTAAAGAGTGGTCTATAAAAAGATCTGCTGTTTGAGGGAGGAGACCTGAAAGGACATAAATGTGTGAGTCACTCAAAAGACCTCTTAAAATAAGGGCTTCCTCAAGGTGGGCCACAAAAAAAGAGTGACATCCTTTACTTCTCAACAAAGGAGCGATTTCTTTTAGCCCAAAACCATAAGCATCGGCCTTTAAAACAGGTGCGCATTTGCTATATGGCAGCATTGCTTGGAGAGTTTTAAGATTTTGAGCAATAGCCTGAGTATCGATTTCTATAAAACCTGTGATGTGGGAGGAAAGTAAAGAGGGCTCTATAGATAAGAGGGGTTGCATGTCCAATCCCTTAGTTTAAATCTGGAAATAAAGTTTGCTGAAATGGTGATTGAAAACAATCTTTTATTTCAGGTGAAGGACTTGAAGGTGAGGAATTATAATATTTAAGTCGCTCGGTAAGAAGATCGAAAAACCCTTTCACATCAACTTCATTTATAACATAAGCATTGGGTTTCAGCTTGAGCTTTCCATGCCAATCCACGGTCGTTCGCCCAGCCATAATGGTCGGCGAAATATCGATTTCGACGTATACCTCACGTCCATTATAAAGGTCGGGTTTCAAAAGATAAGCAATGACGTTAGGATCATGAAGGACACCTCCTGAAACGCCAGGTTCAAGAATAGCGTCAGGACGATGGTAATATGATAGCATATCGACAATGGCTTGAGAAACGGGGGTTCTTAAAGATTTTACTTGGTTGAGCCAATCCTCTGACGTTTGGGTTTTACGGGTGACATCAAGACCCATCATGACAATTGGAATCCCCGAGGTAAAGACAACATAGGCAGCTTGCGGGTCACAATAAAAGTTATATTCAGCTGTGGGCGTAATATTGCCAAGACCTATAACACCCCCCATAAGGACAACTTTGTCAATTTTGTCCTTTATTCGTGGTTCCATCACAAGAGCACAGGCAATGTTGGTAAGGGCAGCTGATGGTGCCAAAGTAATTTTTGTGGGAGACTCTAGAAGCGTTTTAATAATGAAACTAACAGCATGTTGCGGCTGAAGGAGCATGGTTGGAGGAGGAAGTATGCACCCTCCAAGTCCAGTTTCTCCATGAATATCCGTTGCTGAATAGGTTGTTTCGGAAGAAAAGAGTTTTGCAAAAAATGTGCGTGGACAGCCCTTAAAAACCTTCATATCTGATCGTTTGGCAAGTTCGCATATGCGGCGAGCATTTTGTTGGGTATTTTCAAGAGGTGTATTCCCAATGACGGTTGTTACTCCTAAAAGGTCAATTTCTTGAGGAGATGCCATGGCGAGCAAAAGGGCAATCGCATCATCGAGGCCTGGGTCACAGTCCATTATAAGAGGGATTTTAGGCACTGTCTTTCCCCTTTGGTTTATGGCTTCCATAGCTGGATAAAAGAGAGGTTAAAAGGTCAAAAAAACCTTGAGCATTGATTTCATTAAATACATGAGCATTGATGGATAAGTCTCTTTTCTGCCACCAATCGACAATCGACCGGCCTCGTCCAATTCCAAAGGAAGTATCAATTTCAATATGAACGTCTTTGCCCTTAAAAAGGGAGCGATCTAAAAGATAGGCAATAACACAAGGATCATGAAGGGCGGCTCCTGTCATTCCGAAGTGTTTGATATCATAGTCATGATAGGCTCGTAACATGGGCGTTAGGGCACGCGTTACTGGGTTTTCTAACGTATCAAGATGGGAAAACCAATCCTCAGATGTCACAACCTGATGGGTTACATCAATTCCAATGGCTGTAATTTTTTTCCCTGATGTGAAAAGAATATGGGCTGCTTCAGGATCTGCATAAAAATTATATTCAGCAGCAGGGGTGATATTTCCCAAAAGCATGGATCCGCCCATAGATACAATCTCTTCAATATTGTCAAGGATTCGCGGTTCTCTGACAATCGCAATGGCCGTGTTTGTAAGGGGTGCTGTTGTTGCCAGGGTTACTTTTTCAGGAGAGGACATAATTGTGTCAATCAGAAAATCAACAGCATGGATTGGTTGAGGACTCATAGTGGGGATGGGTAAATCATATCCTTTAAGCCCAGTTTCTCCATGCACCCCATCTTCCAGGACTAAAGGCCGAAGAATGGGACCAGGGCATCCTGGATAAACTTTTATATCCTTTCGACCGGCAAGTTCACAAGCCTTGAGCGCGTTTTGAGTTGTATAGGGAAGGGGTACGTTCCCTCCTGAAACTGAAATCCCCAAAAGCTTGAATTTCTCTGGAGCTGCAAGAATCATCAAGATGGCAATAAAATCATCTATGCCCGGGTCACAATCAAGAATTAAAGGAAGTGGTTTAGTCATCTAAGTCTTACTACAAAGGAGAATTGACCTCTATCACCCCTATCGCATTCAACTTAACTCCGCAAGAGGAGATTATCTTTGAGTAAAACACGAGACCATCGACCTTTTAAGTCGATGGTCTCAAATTGCATAGAGGAATATTAATATTTCTCAGCCTCAGTATCAGCTTCTTGCTTAATTTGATTTTTGGTTTTCTCTAATACACTTTTTATATCAGAGGTGAGAGCGTCAACACCATAAGTTACATCTTTTTCGAGTTCTTCTTTACAATTTTTTATGGCTTGCCCCGTACCCCCTTTTACACAGGCCTCTTCGTTTATTGCCATTTTAGCTTCGTAATTTGTTTGACAAAGGAGTTGTTCGCACACGGGAATAAGAGTTGCAAAAAATATTCTGCAAGACCAGTAATGAGGATTTAGCTTGCTGAAATCAGAGCAAGACGTTGATCCATTAATCCATTCGGCACATTTGCAAGCTGCATCTGCTTTTTCGGCCGTTCCTATAATCATTAGAGTAGCCGCTGTAAGCATTTTATATTTCATATGAATTCTCCCATTGTTTTTCAATCTTATTGACGGCTTTTATAGCCGTTTTTGTATTCACCATGCTACCACATAATCCCAACAAATAAAATCTTTAGATGATCCGCTCTTAACATCTGACAACTTTTCCTGTCGTTGTCATCCTTGGCTAGAAATGCTTGTTTTGCGGGGCAAAACTTAGCATTTCTTAGCCGAGGATCTCTCTAGCCACAAGTTCCTCGGGTCAAGAAGTTCTTTGATTTGCTTTGCAAATCAAAGAACTTCTAGCCCAAGGATGACACATAGGGAAAAAACGTCGGGTGTTGAGTGATCCGTTTCGAAACACTATTTTTAGGGGAGGTAGAAAAATTGGTAAAATTTTAACTTATTTTTGTGATCATCAAAATAGATAAGCCTAGGGAGACAGCAATGTCCGTTTTTAGTGCATCGGATTTTGATCATCATGAAAAAGTGACTTTTTTTTACGACAAGGAAACCGGCCTTAAAGCTATCATTGCCATTCATAATACAATCAGGGGACCTGCTCTTGGAGGGTGCAGAATGTGGCCCTATGTGGATGATCAGCATGCGATTACGGATGTTTTACGCCTTTCTCGAGCAATGACCTATAAAGCAGCTATGGCAAATCTTCCCTTTGGGGGAGGAAAAGCGGTCATTATCGGTGATTCTCACAAAGACAAAACACGGGAACTTTTTAGAGCCTTTGGTAAGTTTGTTGAACAGCTAAATGGCCGCTATATTACAGCGGAGGATGTGGGTACGTCCGTACAGGATATGGTTTTTATTAATGAGACAACACCTTATGTTGTGGGCCTTCCTGGGGGAAGCGGTGATCCTTCACCTTTTACGGCATTAGGGGTATTTGAAAGTATTAAGGCTGCGGTTTATTACCGCCTCAAGAAAGATTCACTTAATGGGATACGGGTGGCTGTGCAAGGTTTAGGTCATGTGGGATATGACCTTTGCAAGCTTTTGGCTGATGCAGGGGTAGAGTTAACTGTGACCGATATCGATCTTGAGCTAATGGATCATGCTGCCAAGGAATTGGGAGCTAAGACTGTTGCTCCTGAGGATATTTATAGGGCAAATGTCGATGTTTTTGCTCCTTGTGCTTTGGGATCTGTTATCAATGACTTAACGATTCCTCAATTTAAGTGCAAAATTATTGCAGGTTCAGCAAACAACCAACTCGAAAGCTCTGCACATGGAGAAATCTTGGCAAAAATGAAAATTCTTTATGCACCAGACTATGTTGTCAATGCAGGGGGGCTTATTGATGTGTCTTATGAGGGCCCCTCCTATAATGCCCAAAAGGTTATTGCTCATGAGGAAAAAATTAAAGATACCTTGCTTGAGGTTTTTCATATGGCTGAAAAGCGCCATATGTCAACAAGCGACGCAGCGGACCTTATTGCTGAAGAGCGGCTGAGAAGCGCTGAAAAGCAGATAATCTAATGCCCAAGAGTATGGAGACTAATACCAAAGCCCCATCAAATAAGTTATATAAATAAATGCAAACTGCTAAACTTGTTTCAGAAGCGGCAGCTCATGAAGATTTTTAATCCTTTCTTAAAAACAGAGTTGGTTTCAGTATGTGAGTTAAATGACCTCTCCCACAAGGGGAGAAGTTAAAAGGAGCTTAATTCCTTCACCAATTTTCATGAGGTGGCCCTGGTATCAACATCTAAAGAGCCTGAGGCGAGTTCGGACATGGATGGTTATATGATTTGTTTGATGGGTCTTTGGTATAAATCAAATAAACACTCAAATTTTTTAGCTAACATATTGTGTTTCACTCCAAAAAGTAATGATTTGTCCAAAGCTCGGGTTTCATTAATCCTTTAATCCATATTAAAAATAATGGTCTTCTTATGGGTAAAATGTTCAAGCATGGATTCCAGAGAGGCTTCTTTTCCGAGTCCCGAGGATTTAACTCCTCCATAAGAAAGTCCAGGTTGAACAACAATATTCTGATTAACCTGAACAAACCCTGCTTCTAATTGATGAACCCCTTTTAAGGCCCGAGTTAAATTATTTGTCCACAGCGTCGCGGCAAGCCCATACGTTGAATCATTCGCTTGCTCAATAACTTGATCAAAGTCCCTCCAAGGAATGAGCGCTGTTACTGGCCCAAAAATTTCCTCTTGGTTGACTTGGTGTGAATTTGGCAAACCTGTAAAGATAACGGGTTGTACAAAAAGCCCTTTCGAAAGTTTGGAGTCTTTTGGCAAGTCAGAACAAATGTGGGCCGTTGCACCAGGTTCCTTCTTTCCCATTTCAATGTAATTAAGAATTTTCAAGTGCTGCTCGGGTGAAATAACAGCTCCAATATCAGTCGTTGGGTCCATGGGATCACCCATTTTAAGCTCATTTAACTTGGCCTTTAATCCTTCCAAAAAGTGATCAAAAATCAATTCATGGACAAAAATACGACTCGCTGCGGTACAGCTTTGCCCCTGGCGGGTAAAGCGCATGCTGGCCATTGCACCCTTTATTGCTTTCTCCACATCAACATCTTCACAAACAATCATGGGGCTTTTCCCTCCCAATTCTAATGTGACGGGGATGAGCTTTTCGCTGGAGTTTTTATAAATGAGTTTTCCTGTCTCAACAGACCCTGTAAAGGTGACCTTTGAGATAGAAGGGTGCTTAACAAGGGCTTCTCCCGTAATTGGCCCATCCCCAGAAAGAATATTCAAAACGCCAGGCGGTAATATCGTGTTCATAATTTCTGCTGCCCTGAGAACAGCAAAGGGGGCCTCCTCTGCGGATTTCACCACAACCGTATTTCCAGCCACAAGAGCTGGGGCCACCTTAAGAGACATTAAGAGGAGAGGAACATTCCATGGGATAATAGCTCCTACAACACCTAAGGGCTCCCGAATTGTAATGGAGAGCATAGAGTCGCTAAAAGGAATGGTTTCACCTTTCATCTCCAGGGCAATTCCTCCATAAAAACGAAAGGTATTGGCAAAAACTTTAGCTTCGACCTGACTTTCCGTACGGAGAGCTTTGCCTGTTTCAAGGGTTATCAAACGGGCCAACTCATCCTGATATTGGTCTAAAAGTTCTGCACATTGGGTAATAAGACGACCACGGGATGAAGCGTCCATATGGCGCCATTCCCTTTGAGCTTTGCGAGCCACTTCAACGGCACTGTCCACGTCTTCCTTCTGAGCGTGGGCGGCTTGTCCAATGACTTCCATAGTTGCTGGATTGTGGACAGGAAAAGTCTTTTTACTGGCTGGTATGATTAGCTGTCCTCCAACAAGGACTTTGTTCTCCAAATGTTTCACAAGCGCAAGGGGGGTCAAATTTGATCCTGGAACGATCGGGGAAGATGACATAAAACCTCCAATTTTTCTTTTTTGTGTTATAATTACATGATTCCTGCAAAATCGTTAAAAGTAAAGAGGTGACCTTTGTATACTCCTAACCCTCAGGAATATGAACCTGCTCAGGATTTTATCCTGTGCCTCACGCCCCAAGGTTTTCAAAAAGTTTCCTATATTGATTGGGGAGATAAAAACAATGCTCAGGTTTTAGTCTGTGTCCATGGCCTGACGCGTAACTCTCGAGACTTTGACTACCTCGCGCGAACTCTCCAACAGAACTTTCGTATTATCTGTCCTGATCTTCTTGGTCGAGGAAAGAGTGATTACCTTCACGTTCCTGCCCTTTATAATTCAGCCCAATATATGAGTGATATGGTGGCTCTCCTTGCCCGTATTGGGTCTAAAGAGATTCATTGGCTTGGAACTTCCCTTGGAGGAATCATTGGGATGATGCTAGCTGCCCAACCCAATAGCCCTATAAAAAGTTTGATCCTAAATGATATTGGGATGATTGTTCCGAGTATGGCATTGAATCGCCTAGAAACATACGCCCGAAATGATCGGGCCTTTTCAAGCTTTGAAGAGGCAAGAAGTTATTTTCAAACGATTCTCTCACCTTTTGGACCTATGAGGCCTGAACATTGGGATCACATTGCAAGGTATGGAACAAAGCAAGATGAAACGGGCCAGTTTCGCCTCACTTATGACCCAGCTATTGGTCAAAGTTTTATGAATGAAGCAACGCCTTCCCTTCATTTTGAAAGTTATTGGCAGGCTATATCCTGCCCCATTTTAGTTCTCCATGGAGAAGAATCGGATTTTCTATTGCCTGAAATTATTACAAAAATGCTTTATTTTCAGCCCACTGCTAAAATTGTAAACATCCCTCAATCCGGCCATGCCCCTTCTCTCATGATACCAGAGCAAATTCGAATCATTGAGGAATGGTTATCAACCATGTAAAATTTATACTTTTTTAAGAACTTAGCCTATACAATGGATACATAAAATTTATACAGGGTGAAAATATGAAATATATCAACATCATTGCTTTAAGTGTTACCCTCTTGTCCAGTGATGCCGTCAATGCAGAACCTCAAACAGACTCTCATTGCATATCCTGCCCTGATTCATTAGAATTTAAGTTAACTTGCTATGGTGGCACATGTTCTGGAAGCAATAATGTGAGCCCGCCCCTTTCAAAGAAGTGGTGGGGAGGTACAACAACCGGAACAGCATCTGGAACCCCCAGCCTTGAGGAAAAACCCACTTTAGGGTTTGGTGCTAATCACAGCCTTCAATGCACGTATTCAACAAATAAAACTGGGGTAAAGTTTAATGCAGCAAATACATATTATAAAGATAAGGGCTGCTCTATTCCTCCCGTTGAGAACAATAAAACACCTTGTGCTCAAGATCAGTTTTACTGCGCTTTAGCTTCAGAGGAAAAGAATATCAAATGAAAATAAATGGAAAGTTGGAAGCTATAAGTTTTCATGAATAAAATTTCACTATTCATAAAAAAGGATGGAGAAAAAGTTAAAGCTTCACGACAATAACTAATCTCCATCCTTAATATTAGTATACCTTAAAATAATAAAAAAAGCAAGAAAATAATTTCAAAATGGTCTGTAAAAATAAAAATTTTATAACTGCTTGAATATACAAATTAAATAACAAGGGGATTGATATCCATAAGCTGTGAAGAAATCTATCCTAATTGTCCAGTTGTTTCCATTAAATCATCAATAAATAAGTTATCTCTAATCTATTGACATATCTTGCGTATCTAATGTAAAAGTGGGCATTTATTAATTTTTTAATTGAGAGTGTTATGTATAAGCTTTTTGCATCCGTTTCTATTATGGCGCTTTTTTTAGGAAGCACAAACCTTTTAGCAATGGAATACGAAGGTAATTCTGAGAGTGAGGAGGACACCAAATTATCTCAGGTTCTGTCTCGACAGACTAGTAAGCTAAAGAATCAAAGAAGACCTGAAACTTTTTCTGAAAGTGAGCCGATTAATTCATTCTCTATTTATAAACCCCCTACAACTACTATCGGAAAATCAACATATAACTTTATACGAAGACGAACAGGAAAATCCTGCCCCAATTTCTTTAAACATTCCCAGCCCATCAGAGATAAATGACTATTTTCAAAATTGTTTATCCCTCAAAGTTAGTCTTTTTGATAAAGATACATTAAATATTGAAAATAAAGATGAAAAGGATTTTAAAGGTTTTATAAAAAACCTCATGAATTTTGATTCTTTTCAAGATCAAGGCAATGAACTTCAAAACTATGCTCTGGATACAGAAAAGCCTTTTGCATTGCGGCTCTGGGCTGCCCACAGTTTTGAGTTCATATCAAAGACCCCTCTTATTGAAGTGCTTTTGAATGAAGAGTCTGCTCCTCTTGCAGACCCTGGACCATTTTTTTCCTTAATTGCCCCATTATGGGAAAAATTTCCGCCTCTTCCTGAAACACAAATAAAAGTGTCCCAATTCATTTCAAAGAAAATGGAGGAAGCCTCAGAAGGTCACGGAGGATATATAACTTGTCCCTTTTTCTTTCTTGGCATGCCTCATTTAAAAGAACTATATGATGATACAATACAAAATATAATCAAATATATAAATAATGAAAAAAACCTAATAACTAACAGATTAATATATGCTGCCTGTCTTAATAGAGGGTTGCCAGAAAACAGGTTAGAAGGATTTGAGGCACTCCTTCGCTTTGCCAACAACAAAAAACTGAAGCTGACTGATCGGGTGGATGCATTAGTGCACTCCTTAGGAAGAAATCCGGACGGTGAGATACTTGGAAAGGATATTGAGGAGTCTGAAACAAGACTTTCACGAGTTACTCAATCAATTAAGAACATTAGCCCAAAGATTCTCTCTTCGAAAAGTTTAAGCTATACCTTAGCTCTGCACCTTACCTCTTTTAAAAGCCCAGATATCCAAAAGCTATGTTTGCCTCTCATAAAAAAGGGTTTATCTTCTATAACACAAGAAGGGATTTATCTTGTGGAAAAAATGCTTGGCACACAAAATCCCGAATATCAAGAGATTGCGAAGAAGTATTGCGAAAAAGGTCTGAAAGGATTTTTTGTTTCTGATCAGCTAAAATTTAACATTGTAAATGCTATTGTAGAAAATACGAACCCCGATTTCCTAAAAGACTTAAGAATAAAGACCTTACTTTCCATTTTGAAAAATAAGAAAAATAGCGTGTCTTTTCAGCTTGACGCAGCTTTGACGGTTTTGAAGGAGAATGATCAAACTATTCAAACCAAAGCCGTTGATTGCGTTAAGAAAATTATCGAAAAAAGCAAAGCAGATAAAGAGTTTTTGAATAGCTTAGGATTTTTAATCGTTTTCGTAAAGAATGATGATATTCATGAAACAGCTCGGAAAAAATCTCTTTGGGTTTTTCAAAATGAAAAAGTGAAAGATAAAGAAAAAATCATTGCTGCGGGTCATCTTTTGAAGATTGGAACGTCAGCTGAAAAAGAAGAAGCTTATACATTTCTTGAGTCTTTTACTCAACAGGCTGAAATTTGATGACACTGTAGACATAGTCGAAGAGTCCCTGCTTAATTGTACAAAACAAGAAGCTCTTGATGGCTTCTATGAATTTCACACGACAGAAAAGTACGTCACCCGGATGAATAGCTTCTTAAACTCCCTTATTGCTAAGGGGCAAAAGAATAAGGAAAGCAGACTTGTCTTTGGAGGGTTGATGTCCATTTTTGGAGCCGAGGCTTTAGGCGAAGAAAATGGTCTCCTGAATTACAATGAAGGTGGAATAATTCCCACAGGTATTACGGAAAAAGGTACCATCCACTTATTGTTAAAACTTGGGCATTTGCAGGAAAGTTAATAACACTTACTTCTTCTTTAAATAATTACACCTGAGCTTTGGGTAAGCTAATTTGAGTTTATCCATAGCTCGGGGTTTCCCGAATCGAAATTTTTGGCTTACCACCCGACATATTTTCCCTATGTGTCATCCACGGGCTAGAAAAATCATTGTTTTTTATAAGAAAAACAATGATTTTTCTTGACCCGTGGATCTTGTGGCCAGAAAGATCCTCGGCTAAGAAATGCTAAGTTTTGCTTTGCAAAACAATCATGTCTAGCCAAGGATGACACCGACAGGAAAATGTGTTGGGAAGAATTTTTGGTTTTCTCTCTTTTTTCTGGCATACTTGGATAAGGGAGAAAAATATGAATATCGAGCAAATCTTTCAAACATTAGGGTTTCACCCAAAAGAATTACGAAACGGATCGTTAAAGGTTCGCTCACCAATTGATGGCCATGAACTTGGGCTTATTCGCGAAAATACAGAGTCTGAGGTTCAAGACATGATTTCTTTGGCGGCGCACAGTTTTAAAGAGTGGTGCCTAGTTCCCCCTCCAAGACGCGGGGAGCTCATTCGTCTTTTTGGGGAAGAGTTGCGGGCGCATAAGGAAGCCCTTGGAGCCCTTATAACTCTTGAAAATGGAAAGATCTTGCAGGAAGGTCTTGGCGAAGTTCAAGAGATGATTGATATCTGCGATTTTGCCCTCGGGCTTTCTCGGCAACTTTATGGGCTTACTCTAGCCTCAGAACGCCCCCACCATCGTATGATGGAATCTTGGCATCCCTTGGGCCCCATTGGGGTGATAACACCTTTTAACTTCCCGCTAGCTATATGGTCTTGGAATTTTGCGATCGCTCTTGTTTGTGGAGATCCTGTGATATGGAAGCCTTCTGAAAAAACGCCTTTAACAGCGCTCGCGGTAGCTAAACTCTTTAGCCGGGCTTTGGGGCGATTCGAGGAGGCCCCGAAGACCCTTTTACAAGTGGTTATAGGGGGGAGTCATCTTGGCAAACTTATTGTGAAGAGCAAGGATCTCCCTTTAATTTCTGCAACAGGAAGTAGCCAAATGGGGAAAACGGTCGCTCAAGACGTAGCAGCTCGCTTGGGACGCTCTATCCTCGAGTTAAGTGGAAATAATGGGATGATTTTAACCCCATCGGCAGATCTGGATCTGGCAATCCGATCCATTGTCTTTTCAGCTTTAGGAACAGCAGGCCAAAGATGTACGACGTTAAGAAGACTGATCGTCCATGAGTCTCTTTATGACAAAGTCATCAAAGGACTTCAGGCAATTTACGCGCGCGTGAAAATAGGAAATCCCCTTGATTCTCAAACCCTTATGGGCCCCCTTATTGACCAGGGGAGTTTTGAAAACATGCAAGCCACCCTTCGCGCAGCACGAGAACAAGGAGGAAGAGTCGTTGGGGGTGATCGTATTCTTCAAGATATTTACCCTGAGGCTTATTATGTAACCCCTGCTCTTGTGGAAATGCTAGAGCAGACAGAGATCGTTCGTAATGAAACGTTTGCTCCCATCCTTTACGTGATGCCTTATCTCGAATACGCCAATGCCCTTGACATGCATAATGATGTTCCGCAGGGCCTTGCCTCTTGTATTTTTACGAATGACATAAGGGAAGCTGAAATTTTTCTTTCAGCGCGTGGCAGCGACTGTGGAATTGTCAATATAAATATTGGACCAAGTGGGGCAGAAATTGGAGGGGCCTTTGGAGGGGAGAAGGCAACAGGGGGAGGGCGCGAAGCAGGGAGCGACTCCTGGAAAGCTTATATGCGCCGGGCTACCAACACGATCAATTATTCGTCCAAGCTGCCTCTTGCTCAAGGAATTCGTTTTGATGTGGAGGAAGGATGAGTCATTTCAAATGGGATGATCCCTTCTTGGCCGAGGATCAATTAAGTTCAGAAGAGAAGCTGATTCGTGACACTGCAAAAAGGTACGCTCAAGAAAAACTAATGCCCCGTATTCTAGAGGCAAATCGTCATGAAACCTATGACTTAAAGATCTTTAAAGAATTGGGGGAGCTTGGGTTTTTAGGCATGACAATCCAAGGGTATGGGTGTGCCGGAAGCTCGTATATGGCTTACGGGCTCGTTGCTCGGGAATTGGAGCGAGTGGATTCCAGTTATCGGTCACTTTTAAGTGTTCAATCCTCTTTAGTCATGAATGCCATCTATGCGTATGGAGATGAAAATCAAAAACAAAAATATCTTCCTGCCCTTGCAAAAGGAGATCTTGTGGGATGTTTTGGACTTACCGAGCCTAACCACGGTTCTGATCCTGCAGGAATGGAAACTCATGCAACACCTCGTCCTGATGGGTGGATTCTCAATGGGGCAAAAACTTGGATTACACACAGTCCTATTGCTGACATTTTCATTGTATGGGCCAAAGAAGAAGGGGAAATAAAAGGATTTATTCTAGAAAAGGGGATGGAAGGGCTGCTCTCTCCTAAAATTGAGGGCAAATTTAGTTTAAGAGCATCCCCTACGGGGGAAATTGTTTTAACCGATGTTTTTGTCCCTCGAGAAAATCTACTTCCCAAAGCCCTTGGGCTGAAGGCAGTTATGGGTTGCTTGAATAAGGCCCGTTATGGAATTGCCTGGGGAGCCTTGGGGGCGGCTGAGTTTTGCTGGCATCATGCCCGAGCATATGTTCTTGATAGGTCACAATTTAATCGTCCCCTTGCAGCTAACCAATTGATTCAAGCCAAGCTTGTCCACATGCAAACAGATATTTCCTTGGGGTTACAAGGGGTTTTGAGGATGGCACGCTTGAAGGACGAGGGGCATTGTTCCCCCCAACTGATCTCACTTCTCAAGCGGAACAATGCGGGGAAAGCCCTTGAAATAGCTCGTACAGCTCGGGATATGTTAGGAGCCAACGGTGTTTCTGATGAGTACCATATTATCCGCCATATGATGAATCTTGAATCAGTTAATACCTATGAAGGGACTTATGATATTCATACTCTTTTCTTAGGAAGGGCTCAAACAGGGATTCCGGCATTTGGAGAATAAAGGGGCAACCTCAACACCCGCGGGTGTTAACGAAATTTCAATCCAAATCGTGTATCGTATTCAAAATGAGCAAACGCAAAGGCCTAAAAAACAAAGGCCCTGCTTCTTGGATAAAAAGCACAGTTAACAAAAGAGGATTTGAACCATGGATAAAAAATTTCTCCAGATAGTGTTGGTAGTGTTTGGCATCTTATACGTCACAGCACCACATAGGCTTAATGCGGTCTGCACTTGCAAAGAAGGGATAACGTATATCTTGCCGCTAGAGAAAAAAGTGCGCGGGTGGACTTTGTTGAATGTGTGGGGGTGGATGGATTCGGGGCCGTTCCCGCGCCAGGTCGACTGCTTAACTAAGATGGCCGAGATGACTGCGCTAGGTGGTTGCGCGAGTGAATGAGGGTGAATTAGGTTCTGTGCACTTATCTAAAAATTGAGGTAAAAAAAGTGGCCTCTAGATTGTCAGGGATGACAACTGTGTGTTGCAATATAATAATCAAAAGTTGTCAGATGTTAAGATGATGGACAATTAGAAAACTTGCACATAAGACTTTCTTTTAGTATAATTTAATAAATTATAGCTCGGGGAGGAGTCGATGAAATCTAAAACTATTCTTTATGCTCTCGGGCTCACATTTTTTGGAAGTGGCACATTTTGTAACGCATTAAACTGTCCTGACATGACAAAATGGGAGGGAGAGCAAGTAATTCATGGTTGGACCCTGAAAACCGATAAAAAAGGATTTGCAGCCAAACAGAAAGCAGCAGCAGAAAAGCATACGAAACTTCCCTATGCCCTTGAAGCTTATCACGCTTGGATAATTTTAGCTGAAAGACCGGGTGAGGCACCCTTTGATTGCGTTTATCTTGTTAAACAAAATGGGGCAGATATGGGCAAAATTTCTTATCAGCATGAAGGATCAGCGGATACAATGCATTTTGACGAGTCTCAAAGGGAAGTAACCTGTAGTGCCAGGACGCCTGGATGGAAATGTACGCCAGCAGCTCCTTCACCAGTATTTCCTGAAGCCTGTACTTATCTTGATGGAAAATCGACAAAGGATTGTCCTCCTAAGTAAAAATTTATCCGCGCATAAAACCACGAGTTTTGGACTATTGGGGACACAAAAAGCTCTCTTGCGAGGACTTTTTTCCGGCAAGTCAAATCCCAATTTGGGCCCGATCTAATCTATCCCCAGTCCATGTAATTTTATTTATGCACTTGTTAAATATTAAAATAAATTAAATAACATATAGATTGCAAACAACAATTACATTTGATATACACAAATAAACTAACTAAGGAGTTATATTATGAAGTCTAAAATTATTTTATTTTCACTCTTAGCAACTGTTTTTACAACTGCTGCTTTCTCTGTAAAAGAAGATGATATTCTTCCACCAACAATTCCCTGCCCGTATAAGGGTGAATCTCTTTCGGGATGGGAGTTAAAGAAGCCAACTATTTTAAAAAAAGAAGGAATTTCAGAAGATGCAGAGTACTATCCTTACCATGCTTGGATCTTAAATGATGATCCTCAGCCTCTGCACTGTATCTTTCTAACAAAAAAGGATAATAAGTGGATTAAAGTTAGTTTTGTCAGAAAATTAGATAAAATTGGAAAAACAATTAATGACAAAGATTACACTTTTCAAGATGAAAAAGGCCCTGGGGTTCTTAAAGTTCCTTACATTGACAAGAAAAAAAATATTGAGAGGGGTAAAAAATTTGATGCTTGGGAAGGAAACAAATATAAAATGAAAGAAGGGGGAAAATCAATTTATCCTCTCGTTCCAGCTAATCTCAAGGACTATGTAAATCGATTCCCAGAGAAAGCTCTCTTTGTCTACGAATCCAAAGTAAACGAGAAGGAATCAGAAGAGTAAGAATAATACCTTTAGGTTTTCTAACATCAAAAGATGACGATGCGTCTTTAAACTCATTCTGTAGTGTGAGGGTAACTTTTTAGGAAGAGAGCGATGGTACATGGTCTCGACCTTGTGCTATACTCCTTCGAAATTTAAAATGAGTTACCCTCAGGAATGATCCAAGGTCGCTTCGTCATTTTTATTCTGGGAATTTTTCTAAGCATTTTGGCTGCGGCTATGTCTATTCCTGCCCTCATGGATCTTTTGTATCGGGATCCAGATTGGGTGTATTTTGGAGAGGCCGCGGCTATTACAGGCTTTGTTGGCATTTTATTAACTTTGGGCTTTCGGCCTGAAGGGATTCCTGTCTTTGAAGTTCGTGAAACATTTGTTTTAACAGTTTCGAGTTGGGTGACTATTTCGGCATTTGCCTCACTTCCCTTTATCCTCTCAAGTGCAGCACCCACCTTTACGGATGCTTTGTTTGAAGCCATCTCTGGTTTAACGACAACAGGGGCAACGGTTTTTAGTAACCTAGATTATGCCCCACCCGGAATTTTATTGTGGCGGGCCCTCTTGCAGTGGCTAGGTGGGGTTGGAATCGTGGTTATGGCCATGACAATTCTACCGGCCCTTAAAATTGGAGGAATGCAGCTCTTTAGAAGTGAATTTTCTGATCGATCGGAGAAATATTTTCCCCGCGTGTCACAGATTGCATCAGCCATACTCTCAACATACCTTCTTATTTCCGCACTTTGTGGGGTTGCTTACTGGTTTGCCGGTATGACGCCCTTTGAAGCTATTGTTATGATGATGTCGACAGTTTCAACGGGGGGAGTTGCCACATCAGATCTCTCTCTTGGTTATTTCGATAGCCAGTGGATAGAGATGATCGCCGTTGTTTTTATGATGATGGGAAGTATTACGCTCCTCTTATTAACGCGTTTTTTACAAGGTGATCCAAAACCCCTTTTTAAAGATTCTCAAGTAAGGGTTTACTTGGTCTTAATAGGGGTTGCAACGGTTATGATGGCACTTTGGTTATGGGGGACAGATCAATACGATTTACTTAATTCTCTAAGGCATGGGGTATTTGCGGTTGTATCAATTTCATCAACGACAGGATTCACAACAATTGACTTTAATACATGGGGGAGTTTTGGATCTATTTTCATTTTTCTTCTTATGTTTGTGGGGGGATGTACAGGATCAACGGCAGGGGGCATTAAAATCTTTCGCTTCCAAATTCTTTTTAAAGCAGCAAAAGCACAAATTTTTCAGCTAAGGCGACCCCATGGGGTGTTTGTCCCTCTTTATAACAATCAGAAACTGAGGGAATCCGATTTTATGTCTGTTCTTGCTTTCTTTGCTCTTTACATATTTTGCTATGCAGCCCTCGCGCTAAGCCTCTCTCTTTCTGGGCTTGATGTTCTTTCGAGTCTTTCAGGTAGCGCAACGATCTTAGGAAACGTGGGGCCAGGGCTGGGAACTGCAATTGGACCTTCTGGGAATTATGGGGCTCTTCCTGAATTTGCCAAATGGATTACGATGTTTGGCATGTTACTAGGGCGTCTTGAGCTTTTAACCATGTTAATTCTTTTTACTCCTAGCTTTTGGCGGACTTAGTGGATTATCCTTACGGGCTTTCTGCCTTAATTCTTGCGGGGGCTGCCGCCGATTTTGATGAATTAACCTGATTTTCTTCATAAGTTTGTGCTGTTTTGAGTTAAGAAAGTATTTACTATTGCTGGGTATCATAGGGAAATAAGGAGATAACAAAGCTAGTCAGTCTATAATTCTAGATAAGAGAAGCCCACAAAAAAGGAGTCCTACTATGTATAAACAATACTTTCATAAGCGAATTCAGCTCGTTCCAAGGATACTGTCCTTAAGTGTAGCTATGTTACTTTTGCTCCTGACGGATGTGAAAGCTAGTTGCGATGGGTATTGTTCATTTATATATGAAGCCCCACATTCATGCGGAACCGATAATGATTGCCCTACTGAAGCTCCCTATTGTGTTGGGGAGGAGTTTGGGTGTAAGTGCTGTTGCAAAAAAGAGAATAGTTGTGCGGCTTCGAAGTATAAAAAGAAAAAGTATTAAGATAAAATTCTAATAAATTGTCCATTGTACACAACAAGATGTAGATGATGCTGCGAAAACCCTTTGTTGTGATTAACCAGGAGCGCCAATTAGAAGCAGGACGCCCCTGAGAAATCTAATGAAGTGTGAAAAGCTGCCTAGAGCCCTCTCAAAATTTTAAAATTGTGAGGATGAGCTTAACTAACTTGCTCCACTTAAAGGAAAGAATCCTTTTTTCTTCGTTTTTTCGAGAGTCTTTTTAATCGTTTTATTTTTTTAGCTGACATAGTTTTTTTAGAAATAGTTGTTAATTTTGACTTAGTTATTGGTAATGCTTCAATAGATCCTTTAAGAGCAGGTTTCTTGGATTTTATTTCTTTTGATTGTTCAGGCACTTTCTTTGCAGCAGTTTTTGCTGAAACAGCTACCGATTTTGGGGCTGTCTGTTGTAAAATAAGTGTGGTTTTGGGGGGCTTTGGTGTTGTTGTTTTGATTGGCGCTGGCAATATTGGAGAGGGGACTGATTTAGTCTTTGTTGAAGTTGCAGCTGCTTTTAGAAGTTGGTCAACGTTTTCAGCAGCATTTTTTAAATTTAAAACCTTATAAGGAGTAGGGTTTAACAAACTTTTCCAAGGGGAATGTTTTATTTGATGTCCTGAGGCATGCAGGATTTTTAAATGGTCATCGACGGAAAGATGAGAGAGCTTATTTGCTAAAGTGTATTGTTTAAGAAGGGCATATCCTGCAGCTGTTATTGGAGCAGAAAATGAGGTTCCAGAGACTGTATTCCCTGCAAGAGAGAGATTATCCCCTGGTGCCAAAATAAAATTTGAATAAGTTTCCTGGTTTGGCATACTTGTAAAATTAGCAATTTCTTCTTCTCCTTCTTTTATGTCATAGTGAAGAGCTCCAGAGAATAAAATTCCTTTTTTACCAAGAGCTTCAAATACTTTCATTTTATTGGACTTAACAAAAACACTTTTTACTTTATCCCACATACGCTGCAAAAATGCAGGGTCAGTATCAGAGTCATTTCCTGAAGACATAATAACGGCAATTCCCTTTTTCTGGGCTGCTTGAAGAGCTGTTATGATCTCATCAGAAAAAAGTGTAAGAGACAGACTGATTGAAATAACATCAGCATGATGTTGGATGGCCGTATTAATAGCGGTTGAAATTTGTATCCCTTGGGACTGACTAACGTTTAAGGATGGATCATAATTTATTAAACTTTTAGCGATTGGAAGTAGGGTCGCTTCAGGTGCAATTTTATGGGCAGCGTCCATAACTAAAGACCCATGAATTTCTTTATCATCTTTATAAATGTCGAACATTAGTTTTCTATGGCTTAAATTTTCTAAATCTTTTATCTCTTCTTGGAGTTTATTTTCTTCTTTTTTCGTTTTCACAGAAGAAAGTAGCTCTTTTTTTGTATGTTGCTGTACCCAAATATTATCCGGATTTACTTTTTCTAGTTTTTCGTTTGGGGTTACAACCAGTTTTTGTTTAAGGACTTCTGGATGAATGACACCTTTCTTCATTAAAGTTGCTGTATGTTGGGGGTCGAAGTAATTATCAACGATGGCTATTGTTGTTCCTTTTCCTTTATATCCGCGCTCGTGCAGAGAGGAAGCCTTACTTGTATGAATAAAGTTAACGGCTGTATTTGGGTCATCGGGCTTTTCAAAAATGAGTTCACGATCGTGCCTCATGTTTCCTGCAAATGCACCGGGAACATTAATCGATGTAAAAAGAGTTAAAAAAAACAAACTAACTTTTTGGAAGAAAAATTTATGTTTAACCATAAAATTACCAAAATACAAATAAAACACTAATGTATATTTATATTATATTATATATAATAAAAAAGTCAAAGTTTGCAACATTGAGAGAGGCTTCATGAGTTCCAAGACACGAAGATTTGAACTTTGGGATTGATGATTTTAACAGCGGAAGTATTGCTTAAAAGCTAGATAGTAATACGTCTCGAATGCTCTTAAAGAGAGTTTCATCTTCTGGCAAGTCTTGTGTAAAACTTTTTACCCATCTTAAAATCGTTGAGGGATATAGCTTTAAGATCTCGTCCATATAGACAAGCTAGAAACCTTTTGTAATATAACCCATTATATTTTCTTGAGGATTGTGGTTAATTTTTCTTTTCAAAAAAACAAATTTCATTTATAATAAACCTTGACAATATTTTTTTGATAAATATATCAAAAAAGGGTGAGTTAGGAAATAAAGTGATGTCAAAGAGATTTTTGGTTGTTTCTTTTTTCGTTTGTTTTTTTGTTCTTTTACTAGAGCCTACGGTTGGAAGCTCTTTTCTTTCCGTTCTTCCACGTATGTTTAAAAATGCTTCGCTCACTTCTACTGTGACTCTCGTTTTAACTTCAATGGCTTCTGCTGGGCCAGGTGCATTCTTGCTACAAACGACGGCTGCATCTCAGTTTTTAACCTCGGCATTTCAATTTTCTATTATTTACCCTCCTGCACTAAAGGTCTCACTTGCTTCGGTTTTTTTAGCCCTTTTCCCACAGAAGACGGATATCTTTTCCTTACTAAACCCAGTAGGCACATCTCGTGCACCCCTTAGTCTTGATAAGCTGGTTTTTAATTTCAATGAAGAAGTAAATTTTTCTGAGAAAAAATCGAGTTCTTCTGAAGAGCGCTTATTTCCTCATGATTCACAATTTAAGAATCCTTATGAAATATCCCTTAGTCAATCAACGCAGAATGAGATAAATGGCTCACTACAACAGGTTTTTACCCCCCCACCTTCAACTAGTTTCAAGAGAAACTCGGCCCCCCTTCTTGAAGCTTCAATAGATTCAGATGGATACATGAATCCTTCCTGGGGTTCTAGAAGTCCCATCTTAGGACATAACCAGTCCCAACCTGAAATAGGAACCCCAGAATTCTCCCCAAGGAATTTGGAATCGCTAGGTATCAACTCGGAGGAAATGTCAATTAACCCTAGCGTTGTTTCTCCAAAGCTTGTGAGCAACCCAGTCCCTGTTATTCCCCCAAGGGCTATAGAAAATCCAATTGAACCCACTGCTATTAACCCGAGTCTTCCGAACAAATCTCCGGAGCCTGTTGAAGAACCCAAAGACGAGAAAGTTGTTATTCATCAACCGACTGCTGAGGACCAATCAGCTACATTGGATACTCCAAAGCCTGAGGGGAAGGCAACTCCGCCAGTAACTCCAAAAACTGAAGAAAAGACAGCTGAGTCACATGATGATGTTACAAAGACTAAGGGGAAGTCAATTCCACCAGTTACCCCAAATGTAGAGGGGAAGACAGCTGAGAAGCCTGCTCATGCAACAGAGCCTGAAGTTAAGTCGACTGCATTGGATGCTTTAAAGCATGAGAAAAAGTCAACGGAGATCCCTGTTGTTGTTACGAACCCTGCAGTTAAGCCAACAGGACCAGATGCCCCAAAGCCTGCGGATGACTTAGTTACATTAGCTTCTGCCAAATCTGGTATTACTGAGCCAACTATAGAGAAAACCCCAAAATCCACAAATGAACCAAAGAGTACTCCTTTGGATTCAGGAAAGAAGTCAACTCCGCCAGTGACTCCAGGGACCGAGAAGAAGACAGCTGATATACCTGCCATTGCAACAAAACCTGAGGAAAAGCCAACTCCACCAGCTACTCCAGAGACCGAGAAGAAACAGGCTGAGATACCTGTTGTTGCTACAAAACCTGAGGAGAAGCCAACTCCTCCGGTTACACCGAAGGTTGGAGATGAACTAGCTAAATTGTTGGATACTCCAAAACTTGAAATTAAGGCAGTGGAGATGCCTGTTATTCTAAATCCAGGAGAAAAGCCAACCCTACCAGCTCCTCCAAAGGTAGAGGAGAAGAAGGCTGAGAAGCCTGTTATTGCAATAAAACCCAAGGAGGAACCAACTCCGCCAGTGACTCCAGGGACCGAGAAGAAGACAGCTGAGATACCTGCCATTGCAGCAAAACATGAGGAAAAGCCAACTCCTCCGGTTACACCGAAGGTTGGAGATGAAACAGCTAAATTGTTGGATACTCCAAAACCCGAAATTAAGGCAGTGGAGGTGCCTGTTATTTTAAATCCGATAGAAAAACCAACTCTACCAGCTCCTCCAAAGATAGAAGAGAAGAAGGCTGAGAAGCCTGCCATTGCAACAAAACCCAAGGAGGAGCCAACTCCACCAGCTACTTCAGGGACCGAGAAGAAGACAGCTGAGAAGCCTGTTTTTGCAACAAAACCTGAGGAGAAGCCAACTCCACCAGCTACTTCAGGGACCGAGAAGAAGACAGCTGAGATACCTGTTATTGCTACAAAACCTGAGGAAAAGCCAACTCCTCCGGCTACACCGAAGGTTGGAGATGAACCAGCTAAGTTGTTGAATACTCCAAAACCCGAAATTAAGGCAGTGGAGATGCCTGTTATTTTAAATCCAGGAGAAAAGCCAACTCCACCAGCTACTTCAGGGACCGAGAAGAAGACAGCTGAGATACCTGTTATTGCAACAAAACCTGAGGAAAAGCCAACTCTTCCGGTTACACCGAAGGTTGGAGATGAACCAGCTAAATTGGATACTCCAAAACCCGAAATTAAAGTAGTGGAGATACCTGTTATTCTAAATCCAGGAGAAAAGCCAACTCCACCGGATACTCCAAAGGAGAAGACAGCTGAGACGCTTGTTGTTGTAACAAAAGCAGAAAAGGAGCCAACTCCACCAGCTCCTCCAAAGGAGAAGACAGCTGAGACGCTTGTTGTCGATGAAGAGAAAAAAACAGAGATAACTATTGCCGCCTTAAAGCCTGATGAGAAGAAGACTGAGATACCTGATGTTGCTTTAAAAACTGAGGAAAAGAAACCAGAGACGCTTGTTGCCGTTTTAAATCCTGAGGTCGAGTCAACCGGACCTGATGCTCTAAAGCTCGAGGGTGAGTCATTTACATTAGCTTCTGCCAAATCTGGTATTAATGAGCCAACTACAGAGAAAACTCCAAAATCCACAGGTGAACCAAAGGATACGCCTTTGGATTCAGGAGAGAAGCCAACTCTGCCGGATACTCCAAAGATTGAGGAGAAGGAAGCAGCCGATACGCTTGTTATTGTATTAAAGTCTGAGAAGGAGACAACTCCACCGTATACTCCAAAGGTTGGGGATAAGCCAGATACATTGGAGGCTCCAAAGATTGAGGAGACCCCAAAAATACTGGGCGTTGTGAAGAATGACACAATTGTACCACTTACTCCTAAGCATGAGGGCGAGCCAAAGGAAATGCCTCTAAATCCGGTGGAAAAACCAACTTCACCAGCTACCCCAAAGACCGAGAAGAAGCAGCCTGACATACCTGTTATTGCAAAAACCGAGGACAAGCCAAAGGAAATCCCAATCCTACCAGCTGATACAAAGCCAGAGGACGAGCTAATCATATCAGATACTGAAGAAGAGCTTGAGAACCCCTTCTTAGCCCTATCGATGACGTCAATGTCTATAGAAGAAGCTGTAAGGATGATGGAGCGGCCAATCACTGGGGAGGGCTTTTTTCCAAACCCACAGGTTGGCATGGGTAGCGGTGGGTGGATTCATGATAATTTACTAACATCCTCGAGCGAGGAGGGCATGGACGATTCCTGGTTAAAAGGGAAAGACAACAAAATTCCTTCCTTCTCATACACTTCTGATTATTTCCAAGAAGAAAAAGAAGAAGTCTTGCCTCAGCTCATAGAGGTTATCAATAAAGGGATTACTCTCGAAGTTGAAGATTTTTCAAAGAGGATCGAGCTTGCTAAGCACTCTCCTGCCCGAATTCTTCCGAGAGAACATACAACACTAACTGAATTTCTTAACTTTATTTCTTCCGGGCTTCATGACGCTATGGAAGAAATGGGAGTTTGGGTTAAAGAACTTTACACTGACCTTGAAGAACTCAGCCAACGCTTTTTAGCCTCCGAAGCATATATGCAAGTATGTGAAAGAATTGATTATTTAGAAGAAGATGACTTTGAAAATATATATAAAATAAAATTAGCTTCTGATCAACTGTCTAAAAAGGAAGAGATTGAATCCAAAATTTCGAATTTTGTAGGACACATTTATAACCTTATTAAGGAGAATATTCCTGAACTTGAGCGTAAAAAGGAAAAGTTATTCACAGAGCGAGATAATGTTAACAAGCAGATTGAACTGGGTAAAGGCAGATTAATGTATGGATCTCTTCGTGGACTATGCGATCTTGGTGCCCTTGAAGATAACCTTTTGGAAGTTCATGAAGATATTGAAAAATCTAGTAACCAAGTTTCTCAAATAGAATCTAGACTCAAGGCTACGGCAGATGCTGTTGGAAAAGGCTTATGTCAGGACTTCTTAAATCAACTAAGGACTCAAAATGATCCCCAAGAATGGCCGAAACTCCTAATCACAATTTTAAAAACCAATCTAAGAGAGAACTTGCTAGATTTGTTTAGATTTGCTGTGGAAGATAAGAAAAACGAAAAAGTTAAAAACACGAGTTTTACTGGGGAAGATAAGAAAAAGAAGAAAGCTAAAAACGCAATTTTGACTCTTCAACCTGTATTGCCTGCTCTTCAGTCCGCATTCTCGGATATTTTAGAAAAGATATCTAGTGAAAAGTATATACCCATTTTTCAAAAACATCTTCCTAAAGATTTTGATTTGACTGGGGATGCTTCAAATATAGCGACGCGTCTTTTAGCCGTTCTTCTTTCTGAGGGTGAAAACAAAAAGTTTTCTGAATTTAATTCTTATTTAACAGCTCTCTGGAAAGATATTATAACTGATCTACTAGATGCTTACGGACAGAGCATAAAGTATAGCGAATTTCAATACACTATCCTTTCATTATTCAAACAATACAATGACCTTTACAAAGAATTGGATGCCTTAAACTTGAAAAAGAAAAAGCTCGAGCGCGCCAAGATAAAAGCAAAGAGCAAACAAGCCGAAAAAGATAAATGTATAGAAGGAATAGAACAAAACGAAATAAAATTTAACGAAGTTAATAATCAATATCAGAAATATGAAAAATTCCTTTTAACATTTAAAGAGTTGGCTATGAAAAGGAAAAACTCAGACTTCGATTTTGTTGAAAACTCAGACTTCGATTTTGTTCCAAAACAATTCATTAAAGATCAAGAAAACTTTGATCAACTACTGCGTAGTTTGAAATCCGAAAAAACAAAATTATCAAACATAAAAGAAATTGAACGAGAGGTAGAGATGAGAACTCAAATAAAAGACCTTATGAAAATCACAGGTACCCTATTCGATGAGGAGTTCAAAGAAAAGTTTACAAAGATACATACATCAAATCCAAAAATAGCCCAAAATGTTATGGGACTGATCCTTGAGTTACAAAATTTGCGCGATGCAAGGGGTAAGATGCTGAACGAACATGATTTTCAAAGCTCTTTAATTGAGGATGATATAAGGGGTATAGAAGAGAGATATTTAACATTAAAAGTTTTGAATGATCTTGTAATAGAAGAGAAATCTATACTTGAAGAGCTAGTACCTGAAGATAAACAAGCTCAAAATTTTTATGATATGGTTAAAGTTGTTGAAGATGAAATCCTTAAGCCTCAAGGAAAACTGTCTTTATTTGCTTCTCTGTATAAACTCTGGAAGCAAAAGTTCTCTATAGATCCATCCTTGGAAATGAAAGAGGAAAAAGTAAATACAAAAATGATACCTCCGCATATTCATTCTTCAAAGGTCGACGAAATTTACGAAAATTAGCGAAAATTACCCTTGAACAAAAGCTCTTTTTATATCATAAGTTAGCCGTGAGGTTTTTATCATGGTATGTAAGCTTTTATACTTAATCATTTTTTTGGGAATTTTGTTTCGTGTTGACTCGTGTATCTCCATGATAGAGACTGAGAAACAAGAGGAAAAGTTTGGAGCTTGTCCTTTAAAAAGAAGCACTAGCAAGGGGCCGTCGTCATCCCAGTTCCCTCTTTCAATGATAAAAAGGGAAGAATCATTTAATGTTTTGTATGCAGAAGATTCTAAAGTAAATCAAAAAATAATAGAAAATATTTTAATAAAAAATTTTCCAAACTGTAAAGTATCCTTTGCAAATGATGGGGTAGAGTGTTTAACTGAAATTGATCGAGTTGGAATAAATCATTTTAATTTTATCCTTTTGGATAATGAAATGCCTCACATGAATGGTCCAACTGTGGTAAAGAGGCTCAGAGAAAACTTCCCAAGTGGTCTACCTCCTCTTATTGGAGTCTCAGCTTCTAATGAATCCCAGCAAGAGGAATTTATAAAGGCTGGTCTTGACGGCTTTGTTCCAAAGCCTGTTATCCCTTTACATTTATTTGAAGAAATAGAGAGGTGTTTAAAAGAGAAGAAGAGCGAGTAGATGACCTTCTTTTTCAAAAGAATTTTGGTAAATGGCTTTAGCCCTCTAGACCCTTCGAATCTTGGAAGGGGAAGTGATGGGCTTATCTCTCTCTTTAGGCGCCCCTGATTTAGGTTTCGGGACACATACACCCGGCTCCATATTCATTTGACAAAAGACATGAGTCATCAACAATCGTATAGGCTTTTGCATCACTACAGACCCTTTCACAAGTTTCTTTGGGCTGAGAATTTACATCACTCATTTCATTCTCAAGAAAACACATAATAAGTCCCTCAGCATTTACTTTACTTATATTTAAACTTAAAACAAAAATAAAAAAAACTAAGATCAATTTGTGGTTAAGACCTAATTTATTAAAGCGAAATTGGTATAATACCTGGGAAACTTTCACCATGAATTACAGTCCTCGATGTTTTTTATACATGTTTTTTATCTTACGTATCATTTTCTTTTTATAAGAATATATATTACTTCATCTAATAACATAGTTATCTTAAAATTACGTTAATAAATTGCCTTCCTTGGGATTAGTTGGATCTATACCCTTAAACTTGAAGAGCCCGCATTTTACTTTCAAGGAAGCTATTGCGGTTGAGGAGGGACATAAATACTAGGTTTTTTCCTTTTTTTAAAAGGGCCAGAGAGATCTAAAAATCCCCTCAACACCTGACATTTTTTAGTTTCCCCCGATTGATCAAAATTTGTCAGGTATTAAGAAAAATGACTAAAAACGAAAATGTTATGGGACGAAAAAATTTATTAGACGAAAGATAGATAAAAATATATATATTTCTGAATCTGAAAAAAAGGTGGGAAATGCCATACAAAAAGAAATCACAGCCTCTAAATCAGTTTTTATTATTTATTCTTGCTTTTTTTCTAGTAAGCTGTGGAAATAATGGCCAAAAGCCTTTCGTTCAGAAAGAAAAAAATTCTCCTAAGAATTTTGATCAAATTGTAGCTGAAAATATTGATTCCGAGGATAAAAGAGAGATTATCGAGGGAATGCTGGAATTGCGGAAGGGCAATTTTCAAAGAGCTTCGCGGATATTTAACGAAGCTCTTCATAATGATCCTACAAATTCTGCCTTACATACCCTTAATGGCTTCGCTTATCAACTCATGGGAAAGAAAGGTAATTTCAGTTCTTATGATTTAGCAGAGGCAGGCTACCTCCAAGCCAAAAAATTTAATCCGAGTAATACCTTTGCCTCTTTGCAGCTGGGCCGGGTCAAAGTAGAAAAAAGGGATTACCTTGGAGCTCAAGAAGAATTTGCCGAAGTCCTTCTTTTTGATCCAAACAATCAAGAAGCCCTTTATGAACTAGCTTCTGCATCCTATTTGATGGGTGATATAGAAACGGCCACTATGAGTATCGATCAATTATTGAAAAAAAATTCAAAGAAATCAGATTATTTAAGAGCAGGGGCTATGATTTATGCAGCCCAAGGAGATAGAGAAGCTGCAAGAAGACTCCTAATTTCATACCAAAATTTGGAGAACAATAATAAAAACAAACAATTTCTCGAGAGGCGGGTGAATGACTGGTTCCACCTTTATGATACAGGAAACGTTATTCCTGTTGCCGCAAAGGACCCTCCTCCTCCTCCTCCTCCTCCTCTCCCATCTCCGCAAGGGTCATTGGCAGCTCAAGCGCACTTCGAAGCTGCTCCTTATACGAAATTTCCGACTGCAGAACAGGCACATAAAGACTTTGGGGCTGAAAGTTCTCCACACCCCCCCGGAACTCCTTCAGAAGAACTTGAGGAGCCAATGGTTGTTATCGATGGAGTTGTCTTACGAATAATTGAAGAAGCCTTTACATCAAAAGGAAATAATATATTAGATAATTTTACTTTAACCATTGCGCCTTATTCTAAATATTTTGCAAGAAATGCAGGGACCCCTATTAGTGGAGTGAATATTTTTCCTTTTAATAACGCAAGTGCTACCCTTTCCAACAACACTGTAATTCCGGGTACGGTTAGTAGCATATTTCCTAACGCGGACAACCATGTCTCTTTGGTTACTGGCGGAATTACTTTTGGAACTCTTAGTTATGCCTTAAATATTGCCAATGCGACGAGGGAGCATATTGAAATTATAGGTCGTCCAACGCTCACAAGTTATATTGGTAAACCTTCTGAATTTTTTAATGGGAGTGAGCTTGATATTGCTCTTACAGGTAGCTTTGGTGGAGGAACCGTTACTAAAACGCCCACAGGAAGTACCTTAAGAGTTACTCCTATAAGTTTACAGGGCGATTATGTGACGTTAGAAGTTGCTGTTATTGACAGTTTCCTTGAGGAGACAGAAGCGAGCATTGCTTCGAAGGTTCAAGCTCTAACACCTTTGGTTTTCAGTATCAATATTAGTAATGTTAAAACGACAATTCGAGTAAAATTGGGGGAGACAATTATGTTAGGAGGTACCGTTGAGCGTTCAGATATAGCCTCTAAATCAGGTTTCCCGGTTTTACAGGACATTCCGCTGCTTCAGTATTTCTTTTCTGAAGAGTCAACTATTTCAGAACATCAATCAGTTTTATACCTTATTACTCCTCGTGCACGTAAGGATGTACGTAAATCAGTTAAAGAATTCTTCTCTAATAAAAATAATTTTGGAGAAAGGCCCACCCTTGACGAGCTTGAAAGACGCAATCCTAATTGGTTGAAACCTGAAAAAAATGCAATCGCAATTTTAAGAAACTTGACCCCGCTTTATTATGATTATCGCAGTGGGGATATTTCACCTTTAAACTGGGGAACTCCACCAGATTTTTACTATGATGAATTAACCGAGATATCTAGTTTCTTATGGTATTAAATCACGGTGAGCAAATGCCCCCTAACTATAAGTAAAAATGTTTAAGATGGTTTATTTTTGATAGCCATTTCTTTTTACTTAAGAAGATAAGAAAACAAAAGGAAAGTGCCTTGTCATTTCATGATCTTGAAAAACCTATACACTGTCCTTTACAGAAGAATAAGCTTAGGTTAGCTTCCCTTCATTATGTATTTTAAAAGTGTCTTCGAATGCGTGAATCGGTTATTTTAGTTGATGAAAAAGATTGCCATATAGGTACTCAAGAAAAACTTGCTGCTCATATAATTCCTCAAAGGCACAGAGCTTTTTCCGTGTTTATTTTTAATAGGGAAGGGGATACTCTTCTCCAAAGACGAGCTTTGGGAAAATACCATTCACCCGGGCTTTGGGCCAACAGTTGCTGCGGCCACCCCCGTCCCCATGAAGAGGTTGAAGTAGCAGCGGGTCGCAGGCTTGGGGAAGAACTTAGCTTTACCTGCCCTCTCACATTTTTGACGACGGTGTGTTATACTCTTAAACTCGAGAAAGACCTGTGGGAGCTTGAGTATACTCATGTATTTAAAGGCTATTATGAAGGTCCTATAGCGCCTCATCCAGAAGAAATTTGTGAAATTAAATGGATTTCACCTGAAGAGTTGCGTAGTCATGTCCTTGCCCAGCCCGAATCCTATGCTCGGTGGTTTAGGCTCTATGTTCTGAAGCATTTTGATATCATCTTTGGGAAACCCGAAGGAAAGTTAAATCAAGCATGAGCCTGTTTATCCATCCCGAAGATCGCCTTGAGGTATCCTCTCAAGAGGAGAAAAAGCCGAAGAAGAAGCCTCCTCAGCCTCCTGCACCTCCGCCACCACCCCCTCCCAAGAAACCAAATCGAGGAAAGGAAAAGCGATCCATTGGTGCATGGCTCCTTAAGTGGTCCTTTATTCTTTTGATTTGGGTGTCGTTTGTGGGAGGGTGTTTTGTCCTTTGGTATAGCTATGATCTTCCTGATATTACAAGGCTGCAGCAAACAGAACGCAGGCCAAGCATTACGGTTCTTGCTAAAGACGGAACAAAGCTTGCCACTTATGGTGATCTCCATGGTCAAATGGTTGATATTAAAAAATTACCACCCCATGTGGTCCAAGCCTTCTTAGCTATTGAGGACCGGCGATTTTATTCGCACTTTGGGGTTGATCTGATTGGCCTTGTTAGGGCCATTTGGGCTAATTATAGAGCTGGTCATGTGGTTCAGGGGGGAAGTACCATTACGCAACAACTTGCCAAAAACTTTCTCCAATCGGAAAAGCTTTACGATTTTAACGATCGTTCCTTGCGTCGAAAAATTCAAGAAGCTCTTTTAGCTTTATGGCTTGAACATAAATTTACAAAAGATCAAATCCTCACCATTTATGTTAATCGGGTTTATTTGGGATCGGGAACTTTTGGCCTTGCCGCTGCGGCCCAACATTACTTTGGGAAAAGACCTAAAGACTTAAATCTTTATGAAGCAGCAATGATTGCAGGCCTTTTAAAGGCTCCGTCTAAATACTCCCCGTCCCACAATCCCGAACTTGCAGGTCAACGAGCCTCTCAAGTTTTAGAGAATATGGCGAAGGAAGGATATATCAGTGAGGATGCAAAGGATGCTGCCATTGCTCTTGCATCGTCCACTCAGGATACTTTTCAAGGGTCCACCATAAGGTATTTTACAGATTGGGTGGTCGATATTTTACCGAAACATGTGGATACAGAGGACAAAGACTTAATTGTAACGACAACTCTTGATCCCTCTCTTCAAGCCCTTGCGGAAGTAAAATATCAAGAGGTTCTAAAAGAAAAAGGGGAGGCAGCTAAAGCCAGCCAAATGTCCCTTGTTTCGATGACCTATGATGGCGCCATCCGGGCTATGATCGGGGGGACTAATTACAAGCAAAGCCAGTTTAACCGGGTTACTCAAGCCTTGCGCCAACCAGGATCAACTTTTAAACCTGTCCTTTATTTAGCTGCTCTAGAAGCAGGAATGAGCCCATCAGACCTTATTAGTGATTTACCCATTCGCCTTGGATCTTGGCAGCCGAAAAACTATAAGTACCAAACTCGAGGAGAGGTTTCCCTTCAAGATGCTTTGGCTTATTCAGTCAACACGGTCAGTGTTAGGCTTGCTCATCAGCTTGGGCTACAACGAATTGTTCAATCTGCTCGCCAGCTAGGTCTCACTTCACCGCTTCCAGACAACCTAACGCTTGTCTTAGGAACGGGAGAGACAACACTTCTCGAGCTCACCTCAGCCTATGCAGTCATAGCGCGGGAAGGTTTAAAAATTCCTCCTTATGCAATAGTGAAGGTGGTAGATCTTGAGGGGCACTCTTTATATGCTTACGAAGCGCCTCTTCCGGTGCAAACTGTTGATCCATCTGTTGCGCGGAATTTAACCCAGATGTTACGGGCTGTCATGACTTATGGAACAGGGAAACGAGCAGCTCTCCCATGGCCGTGTGCTGCGAAAACGGGAACAAGTCAATCCCACAAGGATGCTTATTTAGTTGGCTTTACAGCCGAACTTATTACAGGGGCATGGGCTGGGAATGACGATAATACTCCTATGAACCCAAAGCCTGGGAGCCCAGCGGCTCGCCTTTGGCACCTTTTTATGGTTGAAATCCCTGTTAAACCCACTCCAAGCAGCCAGGAAGAGACCTCACGTGGGGATTCCCCTTCTTCAGGAGGCCTTTTGGAAGGCTTGATCGACAGTTTGTTTTGAGGGTAAGGTTTCGCCAGACATAAAATGTTTTCGACAGAGGGCAATGTAGCGATCGTTCCCCCCAACCTCATATTGTGCGCCTTCCCTTTGGATTCTACCATTATCGTCAACGCGAGAATTCATCGTTGCTTTCCGGCCGCAGTGACAGATTGTTTTGATTTCTGTCAGGTTTTCAGCCCACGCTAACAAGTATTTGCTTGACTCAAAAACTTCCCCCTTAAAATCAGACCGAAGGCCATAGGTAAGGACAGGGATATCCAGCTCATCGACAATACGTGCTAATTGAAAGACTTGTTCCTTTGTTAAAAAGTGAACTTCGTCAACGAGAACACAGCTAATAGCCGATCTTTGGATGATATTCTGAACAAACTCAAATAAATTGAAAGAAGGCTCAAACGTATATGCTTCTGAGGAAAGACCAATACGGGAGGCAATTATTCCTTGGGGGTGACGACTTCCTGTTGCAGGAATAAAGACCAAGGTATCCATTCCTCGTTCTTTATAGTTATAATTGGATTGAAGCAACGTTGTTGTCTTTCCTGCATTCATAGCTGAATAATAAAAGTGTAGCTTTGCCATCATGTTCCCCTCTTAAATGAATTTCACAGAAACCTTGTATGATTCAATCTGAGGAGATTGCAAGGAAAAAGTTGTCCCTCAAGATACGTCAGTGGTAACAAGCTGGACATCTCTAAAAACACCTGAGGAGGAAAAGGTAGAAAGTGATAAAATTCAGATATAAGAACCCAGCGGTAGAGAATTTAAGGTTCAGCCAAGATTATTTGATATGCAAAATCACCTGGATCAAAAAATGGGGACTATACAGTTCCAACTTGACTGCAATCTATTCCTTTACTCTTTTATCTTTTTTACTTGCAATAAGGTTAGGTCCATATATGAGGGTGCCTAATACTCGGTATTTTTGTAGAGTTAACATTTTTTTAATTTTTGTCATATATATTTATTAAATCCAAGAAAAAGAGGATATTGAAAAATTATAACTATTAATTAACAAGAAAGGATCTCAAAATGGTTAAAAATTGTCTCCTAACAATGGCTTACTGGGGAGGGCTGATAGGCATCATCTCGTCGGGATATGATGCATTGGCCACATGCGGAAGGTGCTACTACTCGGGCTACGATAGTCGCCCCTGGGCCTACCAAATCAACTGCACTTCAAACGGGAGCAATTACATTGTACAGACTCACAGCACAGTCTCTGAAACCACGTGTAATCAAGAGAAAAATAATGACACACGCTGTGAAATAAGCAATTGCGACGACATGCATAAGGATGACGGCAGCCCTTTTAGGGACCATTTATCGGCCCCCTCTGGGGTTTAGATCCAGAGTTAGGTCAGATGTTTACTCTCGATGGTAGGGGTGACCTTTAAGAATTTGTTGCGCGCGATAAAGTTGTTCCATTAGCATGACTCGTGTTAACAGATGAGGCCAGGTCATGCGGCCAAAAGCGATCGATTTTTGTGCTTTGGCTTTAACATCTTCACTCAACCCACTGGCTCCGCCAATGATAAAGCTAACTTTTCCCTGATGATGTAGCTGAATGTATTGTAAAAGCCTTGTAAATTCTTCACTTTTTATGTTTTCTCCCTTTTCATCAAGAGCAATAAGATAAGACTGCTGGGGAAGAGAACTTAAGAGCAACTCTCCTTCTTGACGCTGGGAGGCTTTTCCTTCGAATTCGTGCAGGTTAAGTTTCCAGTCCAAACGCTTTTGGTATTCAAGATAGAGGGCTTTTAATGGTGGATCTTTGAGTTTTCCAATGACCGAAAGGGTGATGTGCATTTAATGGGGTGTCTTTTTTGGTATGTCTTCTCGAGATTTTAGCTTCCACATTTTCTCAAGGTTATAGAACGCTCTAACTTCGGAACGGAAAAGGTGAATGATGACGTCCCCTGCATCGATCAAGACCCAGTCACCTTGGGAAAGTCCTTCTATATGAATATTTTTAATTCCCTTTTTTTTGAGCTCTTCTCGAAGTAACTCTGCCATAGACCCGACCTGCCTTTGAGATCTTCCTGTGGCAATGACAAGGTAATCTGCTAATGAGGATTTACCATGAAGTTCAATAGAAACAATGTCTTCGGCTTTTTTAGAATCGAGGAAATGTTCAATTAGGTCTTTTAATTCTTGGGAAGATAGAGGGTTGGTCAGGGGGGTGCTCATTCTTAAAGGTTCATTTGGAACATAAAATAAAAAAAACCATGATGAAACGCAAGGGGGATGAATCCTATTAAAAAAAATGGTATGATTTGAAAAAAGAATTCAGGGGTGGGCATGAGATTTCTTTTTTCTTTACTTTTGGTCATCATTTGCGGAACACCCGCTTATTCTGTAGACCCTCTAAAGGTTGGCGTCGTTGTTGATGCCCCTTTTGTTATGAAAAATGGAGCGACATTTACAGGGATTGCCGTCGATCTCTGGAATGAAGTTGCTCAGGGGCTTGAGCGACCTTATCAGTTTGTTGAAGTTTGTTGTGCGGACATAGATAAGCCATTTGAAACATTAAAAAGAAATGAAGTCGATGTTCTTGTGGGAGCTCTTTCAGTTTCGAGTAATCGTTATCAAATGGCTGATTTTACCCTGACGACATATTTAGATAAGATTATTGTTCTTGCTCATTTAGATTATTTTCATACGGTTCTTTCTTTTTTGAAAACATTTTTTATATCTATTGGGGGTATTCTTAGTATATTTATAATAATATTTTTTATTTATATACATCTTTTGTGGTACTACGAAAGGCCTTATGCAAAAAGTATTCCTGACAATTATAAACAAGGAATTTCTCATATATTTTGGCACCACATTGTGAGTGGGCGCTACTCCGAGGTGCCTCGTAGTTTTGTGGGAAAGATGTTGATTCTTTGTCAAAGGGCAATTTTCTATATTATCCTTATCATGCTTAATGCAACGCTAATTTCTTTTCTAACCGTGTCATTAAGTCGTTCTGCCCATCCTTTCCAAAGTTTTTCTGACTTGCAGAAACATAAAGTTGGCGCAATAAAGGATTCCAAACCTTATAAAGCGGGTATTGAGGCTGGCCTAAAGGTGATTCCTCTCAATTCCTTAGAAGCAGGAGTTAAGGCTCTTGAGGAAAAGAAAATAGATGGATATCTCGCAAGCTATTCAGACGTCGATTTCTATCTAAAAGAAAATCCCAATCCTTCCTTGGGGATTAGTAACTTTGAGTTGAAACAAGACCCTTACGTGTTTGCAACGCCTCGAGGAAGTCCCCTTTCGAGGGAGATTAATACACAAATACTTAAGTTGAGGTCAAAGAATATTCCTGAGAAAATATGTAAGGAATATCTCCCATCAGGGGTTAAAAACTGTCAATTATAAAGGGCTAAAAAGGAATTTTGATGGAAAAAATGTTTTTATTGCCCTCAAAAAATGGATCCTTTAGGCTGTGCTAGATAATTCTTTTTTATTAAATTTGTTGAAAATCATTAAAAGGGGGGCACAATGTTAAAATATGCGGCTATTTTACTCTCAATGACATCCATTGCCTGGGCAGAAGCAGATAAGCAAACTCAAGAACAATCGGAACAATTTGACCTAGAAATGAACTTAGAAATGTGTAGGTCAATGGAGCATCGGTTTGACCCTGCTACAAATCAGTGTGTTTATTGTGCCCATGGACTTCAGTATGTAAAAGAATTGTCTGTGTGCAAAGGAACTCCCGATGCTATAGGGAAATGCTATGGAGATGATCATTATCATGCAGCTACACAGGAGTGCATGTATTGTGCAAAGGGATATACCTTTAATGAAGATATAAGAGCTTGCACTGAGAATCAGGGGTCCCAAGGAAAGAAGTGAAAAAATATATAAACACCTTGACAGAAGAGGCGGGAAAAGGTAGTGAAAGGCATGTTTGGACAGAGCTCCCAGCAGTCTTTTCTATGAATGGCTTATTAAATAAGTGAGAGAATCGTATGTTTGCAATTATTAAAACCGGCGGGAAGCAGTATAAAGTAGCCGAAAACGATATTATCAAAATTGAAAAGCTGGCCAGTGCTTCGGGGGATGCAATCGAATTTACTGAAGTGCTCATGATGGGCGAGGGAAGTTCCGTAAAGGTGGGAGCACCTTTGATTGCGAATGCAAAAGTCTGTGGCACTGTACTCGATCAAATTAGGGATGATAAGGTTATCATTTTTAAGAAGAAACGCCGCCATAACTATCGGCGGAAAAATGGCCATCGGCAATACCTCACGGTCGTTCGCATTACCGATATTTTGGCCGAAGGAGCATCCCCTAAACCAAAAGTGGCTCCTGTAAAGGCTGAGCCAAAGGTTGCGGCTAAAAAAGTTGAGCCAAAGGCCAAGGAAGCCGCAAAAGCTCAAGTAAAAGCACCCGTGAAAAAAGAAGCCTCTCACGAGGAGAAGGCACCCGCAAAAAAAGTTTCTTCTAAGGATACAGCTAAGGCGTCTACAAAAAAACCGCCAGCCAAAGCTAAGAAACCGACAAAAGGATAGGAGATAAAGAGATGGCACAAAAGAAAGCTGGAGGAAGTTCTCGTAACGGTCGTGATTCAGAAGGCCGTCGCTTGGGCGTAAAGAAATTTGGCGGAGAATCAGTTGCTCCTGGAAATATCATTATTCGCCAACGGGGGACTAAGTATTATCCTGGGAAGTGGGTGGGGATGGGGCGTGATCATACCCTTTTTGCCCTTGCCGAAGGTCAGGTTCAATTTTCGCGGAAGGCAAATGGAAGAACCTTTGTCTCGATTGTGACCTCAAGGCAATAATTATTTAAGAGATATAAATTGAAAAGGGAAAGGTAAGGCTTTCCCTTTTTTTATGGGAAAGTTTCCTATGAAATTTCTGGATGAAGCAAAAATATTTATAAAAAGTGGTGACGGGGGGGCGGGGTGTGTGAGTTTCCGCCGGGAAAAGTTTATTGAATTTGGGGGACCGGATGGTGGCAATGGTGGAAAAGGCGGGGATATTATTTTTGAAGCCTTTTCTAATCTGAATACCCTTATAGATTTTCGCTATCATCAGCATTTTAAAGCTGAAAAAGGTGAACATGGGAAAGGAGCAAGCCGAACTGGCCATTCTGGAGAAAATTTGATCATTAAAGTTCCTGTGGGCACGCAGATATTTGCTGAAAATAAGGAAACTCTTCTTGCTGATTTTACCAAAGATGGGGAGAGGCTTGTCCTACTCAAGGGTGGAGATGGCGGGTTTGGGAATGAACACTACAAATCTTCGACAAATAGAGCACCTCGCAACGCAAGTCCTGGCTGGCCGGGGGAGGAGATGTGGGTCTGGCTTCGCCTCAAACTGATTGCAGATGTTGGTGTTGTTGGACTCCCCAATGCAGGAAAATCAACTTTTTTATCAGTCGTCTCTAGGGCTAGGCCTAAAATTGCAGATTATCCCTTTACAACACTCGTTCCTAATTTGGGGGTTGTCTATTTCCAAGGTAAGGAATTTGTAATGGCGGATGTGCCTGGTTTAATTGAAGGTGCGCATAAAGGGGTTGGGCTGGGAACTCGCTTTTTAGGCCATGTCGAACGCTGTAAAGTAATCTTGCACTTAATTGATGGGACCCTTGAGGATGTAGTTGAAGCCTATAAAATTATTCGCAAAGAGCTTGATTTGTATGGTGGAGGCATTCCTGACAAGCCAGAAATACTCGCTCTTAATAAATGTGATGCTTTGACAGAAGATGTCATTTTTGAAAAAACAAAAGCTCTTCAAAAGGCCGCAGGGATGAAAGTGTTTGATCTCTCATCAGTGAGCCATAAAGGCATTCCTGAGATTCTTGAGGCCTTATCCTTCTATGTTTCCTTGCCGGAGAAAGATGAATAATACCCCCTCATGTAATATACGCAAACCACATTGCCTTCTATTTCAGTAGATTATCCAAGCTCGGGTAATGCTATACCCGCCTCTACCGTTTTTAAAAGAGAAATACCATAGGTTATCCTTTGTTTTCCCTGATGTCGCCTGAAATGGTTGTATGCCAGGTGAGCTGAAGGGCATATAAAATAGAAATCATATCAATTCCTTCTTGAAGGAGAGCTCCAGTTACAGGCTGTATCAGCCCAATTCCAGCAAAATACATGCCAATAAGGCTTAGAAATATGCCTCCCCCGGCACTGGTTATAGCAACCCGTCGCATGAGTCCGCTGATATGAATTAACTCGTCCACTTTTGCAAGTGAACTTTCTAATACCACAGCCCCTGCGGCTTCAGTTGCAATAACGTTTTGTGCTCCAAAGGCTATCCCAACTGTAGCGCAAGCAAGGGCAGGGGCGTCGTTAATTCCATCCCCCATGAAGAGAGTCGGGGCTTGAGCAGTCTCGTTGCGGACGATGTCGACCTTTTGTTCAGGCGCTTGATTTGCATATATATCTTTAATTCCGAGTTTACTCGCTAAATATTGAACTTCAGAAAGGCGGTCTCCGGACAAAAGCATTATTTTTTCGAAATTATGGATGGGAGTCAGATGCGAAATAAAGGAATATCCTTCTTTCCGTAACGTATCTCTAAAATGAAAAAGGGCTGCAAGCTTATCATTAATAACGACTAGGCTTTCCATGCCAGGCTGAGGAGGAGGAAGTTTACGAGACTGCTTCGGATAGGTTGCCAAAAAATTTTTGCGATTGATGATTTGGATTTCTTTTCCATCGAGGCGCCCCCGCAAGCCTTGCTCAGGATCCTCGTCCACTTGATCAACGTCAAGAAAAGGAAGACCCTTTTTTTGGGCTTCTTCGACAATCGCTTTTGCGAGAGGGTGTTTTGAAAACTGTTCAATACTAGCTACTTCCTGAAGGAGGAGACTTTTTTTAAATCCTGGAAGCGGCGTGATGTCCGTCAGTTCAGCCCGCCCATAAGTCAAGGTTCCAGTCTTATCAAATATAGCTGTTTTGCAGGTTGGTAAGCGTTCAAGAACAACGGGATCCTTGATGATAATCCCTTTTTGAGCGGCCAAAGATATAGCACTGATAATTGTGATGGGAATCGCAATGAGAAGGGGACAAGGAGTGGCTATAACGAGGACGGCCAAAAACCGAATAGGGTCGTCACTCATATACCATGCAAAACATGCACTGATAAATGCAAATGGTCCAAAAATGGCCCCCATTTGATCACTTAAACGGCGAATTCTTGGCCGCCTTTGTTCAGACTCCTCCATGACTTTTATGATTCGGGCATAGCGCGAGTCCTTGGGGAGCTTCTCGACTTTTATGATGAGAAGGGTCTCCCCATTAATGGCCCCAGAAAGAACGGACGTCCCCGGTGCTTTTGAAACATCGTAAGGCTCCCCTGTTAGATAGGACTCATCCATGGATCCTCTTCCCTTAGAAACGTGACCATCCGCAGGACATGTTTCGTGAGGGTAAACAACAATTAAATCTCCGACCTGGATATGACTGATGGGAATATCTTCTATTTTATTTTTTGTTTTCCGATGGGCAATTGAAGGCATGCGCTCAGCAAGGGCTGAGAGGACGGAAGAGGCCTTGCGAATCGCATAAAATTCTAAAATTTGCCCGCTTCCCAGCATAAGTAGGACAATTGTTGCAGCAAGATATTGGCCGAGGTAGACTGCCGTAAGAACGGCCAAGGCTGCAAGGATGTCTGCCCCTAAATCCCCCCTAAACAGTTTTATGATAATTTGAAGGAGGAGAGGAGTCCCACACACAATGATGGCAAAGAGAAGGGGAATATCCTTGGCGGGTATAGTATAAAACGGCTTTAAAGGGGTGATTCCGATTATAAAATACAATCCAATCGAGAGAAGTAAAATGACGAGCAAAAAGGCTTGTTGTTTTAAAGGTGACAACAAATTCCACAATTTTGTCATGGAATCCTAAAATTGCTCTACGCTGCCTGACATCCGGATAAAAACTTCCTCCCAGGTTTTGCCGTAGGGGTAGAATTCATCTCTATCCCCACTTTCCCATTTTTTTCGCATCTCAGGTGTGTCTATTTTAAAATCGGGTCGACATTTCATGGAAATTTCTCTTAAACACAGGTGAAGTTCAGCGACAGAGGGGCGTCCCCAATACCAATACCCATTGTATATCTTATAGATCTTTAATCCTGGCTCAAGAACGAAGGTGTGAGGGATCATGGGTCTGTTGTGCTGATCTGTATATTCTTCAATTTGAAGGTCGTTTAAAATAATGCGCTCTTCATCATATAAAAAGGGCCAGTGCGCTCCAACACCTAACCTGAGATCATTGATTAATATTAAATTATCACAGTTGATGGTGACAATTCGAGTGAAGCCCACATCACACTGGGACGAAAATTGAACAAGTTGATGGAGTTGCTGGCGGTCCTTGGGGCAATAGATCCCTCGGCCCAGCATAAGAATCATCGGATCGTTTCCTTGAAGGAAAGACAATTTTCGTTTCACATTTGTGTGATCCGGCAGCTCGTAATCAGGAAATAGGGCTCCAACTTTTATGTCTTCTCTCATCATAAGCCTCCCAAGCTTTATTTAAGTTGAAACTAGGATAACATTTTTTGACACCGTTGGCTAATGAAAGCACCATTAAAAAATGCGAGCGGTCACTATTTTACTTGGCGAATTCACCTTACTTTTCAGCGAATTAGTCAATAACTCTGCCTCTGGTAAAGGTATTGCTAATTATATATAGTATTAAAATACAATCCATTATCTAAAACTCAGGTTAATTAAAAATTTTTATGATGAATTGGTCTATAATTTTTTCAGAAGTTGCTATAAATCTAAATGACAGCTCTTCATCCGTTGCAGTTATTTGGAGGGCACCATCTTCTTCTGCAAATCTGACAATACTCTCAGGATCAGGGTGTTGATCATGGAGAGTATATTTTATATCGCCCCCTAATCCATTTGTAATAAAAGGAATCCCATTTATAGTGAATCTTTCATAAAGGTGCAAATGACCACTCAAAACTGCAGATACGCCCAAATCAGAAAAAGGAAGATCAATTTTTCTTTCCTTGTTTTTTTCAAGATGTTCTGATGGCCATTGTTTCCATGGAGGGGTTAGGACGCGAGAAGAGTAGGTAGGATGATGATAATAAACTATTTTCCAGGGTGATTTCGATTCTTGAATTCTTTCTTTTAACCAGTTCACTTGCTTTGATGCAGCAGAAATTCCATCCGGACATCTTTTATCGCTACACAGGGAAAAGAAATGTACAGGGCCTTTCACAAAATCGTAATAATATTGATTCTTAAGCGCTGGAAAATACTTAAAATAAGCCCTTGCTTTTCCATCTTTCCCAAAATCGTGATTCCCTAAACAAGGCCAGAAACGGTTCTCCTTTACCAGTGATTGTTCATATTTTCCAGGATAAGGGAAAATATACTGACTATATAATAAACCTACGTTGTCATCTATGGTTTCCCACTCCCCTGATGGATAGTTATTATCTCCAGTTGTAATAATAAAATCTGGGGTCCAACTGTTAACCAAATTTGCAACAGCTTTCGTTCCTTCGCTTACTGTACCGTAATCACCAATGACAGCAAATTTTATAGGATGAGTCGATCCTTTACTCTCTTCATCCTCTACCATCCCCTTACCGAGTTTTGGCAAACTTATGAACAGGATTACACCCAACAAAAGACTTGATTTTTTAGATAAGAAAGACATGTCAGAACTCTCCTTTATCCGAGGCCGACTGCTTATCAAAATACTGTAAAACCTGATTACGTCGGTCAAGTATAGCATTCAAGTAAGCTGGGGTGAGGAAATCTGCGTTTTTTGCGCAAGCAAAAATCTTTTTAAGGCGCGCAAGATTTAAGCTTTTAAGTTTCTTTCTTGTTTGATCAGAAAGATGATTCGTGAAAGACACGACAAATTTCTCATCCCCTGCATGAAATTGCCTCCAAAGACTGTTGCGATAAATCACGTACCGAAAAGGATACCCGTATGATTTAAAGGACTGATAAAAAGATTCAGGAAAGTTATTACCCAAGATCTTTTTCAGTTTTTCAGATGTTGGGTTTTGGATTACTTTGGCTTCATTAAAAGGAAAAGGCTTATGCCAGTCATTGGTTTGAAGACTATCACTATAGCACAGTCTAACAAAAGGGAGACTCCCATATTTGACAAATTGATGATTACGGATGCCGCTGTTGTCGATGGCAATCAGATACGTTTTGACCTTGTCTTTAAAAATCAAAGTATTGTGAGCTCCCGAATCCCATTGACCAAAAACAAAATAGAAAAGCTTTAAGTTAGCTTTGTCTTCCAAAGATGTTTCCTTTAAAGCAGTCTCATAGATTCCAGGGTCTAAAGCATCAATGTTTGTTTCGACAAACAGTTGGAGAGAGCCTTTCATTCCATTTATTTCAGTCATGATAGTTGGGGGCACATTGGGAAATCCTAAAGCTATAGATGCTTGATATGCTGCAACTTCTGCGTAGGCATCTTCCAAATCGTCTTTGGAGAAACTTTTAAATACAGCTTTAAGTCCATTATCAAATTCTACAATAAAGACTTTTCCATCAAACTCTGCCTTCTTTCCCAAGGAATGAAGATGTTCCCTCATAGAGCGTATGGATACCACTTTTCCCTTTTTCAATAAGTTTGCAATTTCTGAATTTTTCCAATTTTCAGGATGGGTATTGACCGGGGGAAGGCAACATGTAGTCTTACTTTTTTCTTGAATACCTGCATAGGCTGTATTTATTGAAACAAATAAGATACTTAATAAAAAAGGAATTCGACTTTTCATGAGTGTAACTCCATTGTACTATTAGATGTAGAGAAAAAGTAGATGATTTGAGATCGATCTATAGCAAAGAAAAGATTTCAAAGTTCATCAGCTCAACTCCTTTACTCTGAAATTAGATGAGCACTTTTCGCTTCATCTCTCAAGGCAAAAAACATTAGCTTCCATGTTAGCAGGAGTTCTAGGCAGTGGGAACGTCCTCTACCCGTGCAAGTCTATGTGTACACCCAATCCTAAAGTTGTTTTATGGAGAGTGGAGTTTTATTGTAAAGAAGCCTTATTTTCTAAAGAATATATAAAAGCTCTCGTTGAACTTCTTAGTTTTTTAAAGATAAGTTTGAACTTTTGAAGCTTTGATTTGTTCCTCTTTTTTGTTAAACTTTAAAAATGATCCCGGGATCACCGTGTTTTTTAGGCAT
>DAIDHR010000012.1 GCA_027459605.1 Alphaproteobacteria bacterium | reverse complement strand
ATCCCCCACTTTCTTATCGTTATTTTAGGCTTTCAGCTTACACTATTTTGGTTCGTTCTTAAAATGGTTTTACTATAGGAGCACATCACCGGAGAAAATTATTTTATCTTTATTGAGGCCAACGCCTCGATTTAAGCCATAAACAGGAAGATCTTTCTCCGCTGCTAAGAGGAGTAAGTCATGGGAATTTTTAGCATGTGCTAAGGCATCCTCATCAATTTGTATAGGTGAGTTTTGTTTGGCGACTTTTATTACTTCTTCAACTGTCAAATTTTTTCCATTAATGGTGACAGGTTGAGAAGCCTGTGAGAATTCCAGGAACATAAGGAAGAAAAGAGCACCCGCAAGCCCATGTTTAAAAACTTTATTAAAATATGAAGAGCTCATATTACTTCTCCTTCACGATTGAATTATAGAAGAAGAGGATTAATAGAGAGCTAATTTACAGGAAAAATTTTGCTCATACCAATTAGACATCAAGAAGTGATGGGGGGCAGCTTTAGAGTATCTTTTCTATTTTAGGTAATGATGATTTTTACAATCTAATACCGTATATTGGCCTCCATTTTAGAATGACGCTCTTTTGGGAATTATTTTAAAATATCTTCGATTTTCTTCTGAATAAAAGGAGGATAGTTTTTTATATATTCCTTTAAGTCCTGCATAACGAGAGGATATTTCTTTGCATCTTCAATAATGGAACTCCATACTTTACTTGCAGAGGGTGAAGTTTGAAATGAGTCAAAAAATTCAAGTTGGGACTTTGTGATAGCTTGTTCTTTTATTGCCTCATATTCTTTTACCAGATCAATCCCAATCATTCCCAATAACGAACCAAGGTTGTCTCGTAAAGGGGGGAACTCAGTGTCAGGGGTTTGATAAAAACTCTCGATGACTTGATAAGGACCTGTTAATTTATCCTCCCCCAAGGGCGAAAGATATTTACGTAATGATTTTTTAAATTCCTCTTTTTTTAAGCGATGTTTTATAGAATTTAGAATTTGTAAGGAAATACCCTCATAGTTATCCTCATCGTTCATTGTCGTCTGAGTTAGATTTAGTTTTTTTTCCGTTACAAGGATTTCTTGGAGAAAATCGAATCGGCGCCAAATCTCAAATGACTGATTGCACCCTAATAACTTCGCAACTCTCCTCCCCCCATATGCGTATAAATCAGGATATTTATTTGAGAGTATTGATTTCATTTCATAATAGAATTCAAGAGAAGGTTCTATGTCATAATGAGAGTCTTTAAATATTTTTTTGAAAAGTCGGATAGAATGCTTTAAAACTTCCTTGTTATATAAGTAAAGTAACTTCGTTACAGAGTTATATCTGTTTTTAATAGAAAAAGAGTTATCTTTAGCTAAAACTGTGTAGGCTTCGTAAACTTGCTCTTTAGTTAAGGGCAAATCACTATTTTCTAAATCATCCAAGGCATTTTCTCGCTCTTCAAAAGAAAGGGACTGATCAAGAACAATAGCATAATTAAGGTTATGTGTTGCTTCCTGGGCTTCCTCAGTTTCAAATAATTCTAAAACCGTAACTAGGATTGGCCGTAAGACGGGATTTATTTGTTCAGATTTGGCAGCCTTCAAGAGTATTTCAAGGTCAGTTTCATGGGCTGAAGGAGCAAAAAAATGACCATCCCCTCTTAAAAGCTTTTCAGCTATGGGCCCCCAAGTTTCTGCTTTGAGAAGTTCTAGGGTTTTTTCATTCTCTTTGGATGGATGCGAATTTGTACCGTCTGACTCTTCATCAGAGCTAGATTTTTTGTATTTTTGAGGCTTAGATATTTTTTCCTCTTCCTCATCGGAAGACTCCATGGGATAGGCAGGATAATGAGGGAAAATTACGAAAAAAAGTAGTGTGCTGAATAAGAAAATCTTTTTTGTCATGTGTGCTCCTTCTTTAAAAATTTTGGCAAGAAAATCATGATTTGACAAGCTTGTCTCCCATCACCACGACTTTTTTATTGGGAGACCTAATGGCCGTTTTATCTTCTCTATTCCTCACCCATTACTTTCTTTCATTCGCCCTTCCTAACCCCCCTTCTACTTCCCTTCTGAGAGTTATGGTTATTTTGCAGGTGTAAATCAGACACTTGAAGGGTAAATTATAAACAAATTAACTTCTCGATATATGCGCTATTGGATTGAAACAGGTCACAGCAAGGCTTTTGTTCCTCTTGCCCCACATCACTTTGAAGCTTTTGATTGTTTGGATCAATTATTATCCTCTGAAAAAAATGTCGTAAGCTTTTATCTAAAGTCAGGTGAAATGCTTTGGGTTAACAATCAGATTATAGCGCATAACCGAACTGCTTATGAAGATAGTCTCGAAACCCCAAGAAGACTCCTAAGGATGTGGATTAAAGCTGATGCCCTCATTGGAAGAATGCAAACTAGTATGATGTCGAAATGAGAGTTACTAAACTCTTATCGTGATGCATTGTGAGTTAAGATGTCAACACCTTACAAAAATTAAAGTTATTTAATTTTCGTCTCTTTAAACTCAACATGCTTTCGCACTTTTGGATCATATTTGCGCATGGTAAGTTTTTCAGTAAGTTTCCGGGGGTTCTTTTTCTTCACATAGAAAAAGCCAGTACCTGCCGTACTTTCCATCTTAATTGAAATTGTATTTGCTTTTGCCATTGTCTTTAATCCATTTTTAACATCGAGAGCAGCATACTAGGTTCATAGACCATGTCAAGACTTAACAACCACCTTTGTTTAAAAGTTCAATACGTTCCAAAACACCATTAATTTTGACTGAGCCATCATCGATGGAATATTTTTTTATAATGCCACTTGGAAGGAGATCTTCAACAGTTATGTAATCCGGCTCATAATCCGTTTTACCCATCCCATAGACAGCAAATCTAATTGGCCAGTATGGTTGATTGGCAAACTGGTGCGCTTCTTTATTTGCGGGATTTCCTTCCATAACCTTTTTGGCTCCAATAAATGTGTCGATTTCAGAAGCGCCTTCGGAAGAGCTTCCGTCAAAAATAACACGAGAAAACATATGATTTCCTTGTTGAGCAGCCTCAAGGAGAACTTTTGTATGTTGAAGAGGAAAAAGGACACCTTCGGGAAGCTTTATTTTAATTTTATTTGGCTTTTGATAAATGGCTTCAATGGTATTTCCATTTACCTTAGCTATGCCACGTATATCTTCGACCAGCTCATTATTATTTTTGCGGAAGGTATTAAACTTGAAAAGGGATCCATCATCAGCCTCATAGGTAACATACCCCCATCGAATATGATCAACAGAGTCATCGTCATAATATCGGCGAACCTCAGAGATTTGCTGAACAGTCCATCCGCCACACACTTTATTGAACTCGACCATCATCGTACCCCGAACATCAACAACGTTACTATGAAGACCTGGAAGACCAGCCATCATAATACTGTAGTAAGCTCGGTGGGGCTGAAGTTCAACAGTAGCTTCAAGACCAAATGGCACGAGAAACCATACAATTACAACAAAAAATGCGGAGATCCGCACACTACCCTCCATAAGGACAATGAAGATCACAAAATTCTACTCTGCCTCTGTTATAATGATTAAATAAAAAAATTACCAGCTCAGGAAAAAACATTTTCGATGAACCATTGACACTCGATGACAACGGCTTATTAATAAAAGACTAAGGTTTTAAAAAATGGATATAAAATGACGCTTAAAATTTCTTTTCAAACCCCCTCGCCTCAAAAATTTCTTTGTCTTGGTGTTTATGAAGGAAATCATCTCCCCGAACCTACCGAAACATGGAACAGGACCTTGAACAAGCGCCTTACGGAGGCTATTGAGAATTCGAAATTTAAAGGTCAAATAGGTCAAGTATTACCGATTGTTTTCGAGAAAGGTCATAAAATAGTTCTTATAGGCCTCGGGAAAAAAGAGGAGCAAAATGAAAAGCAATGGCAAAAAATTGGAGGGGCCCTCGTCAGCGTTCTTGAGTCTTCTCCAACAGGAGAAGGTGCCGTTGAAATCCATGGTATAAAAAAAGGGGATAATGCAGATGTTGTAGCAAATATAGCTCTAGGCGCTTTTTTAAAATCCTGGCGGTTTGAAAAGTATTTTACCAAGAAAAAACCTGAGGATCTCTTTTCCATAAAAAAAATTACTTTTCTTACCCCTGATCCAAAAGCTGCCGAAAGAGCTTTTACTCCCCTTTCTCATACAGCAGAAGGGGTTTTTTTAACACGGACGATCATAACAGAGCCCCCGAATGTGATAACTCCTGAGACCCTTTCAAAGGTTGCAGAAACCCTTAAAAAAGATGGCGTTCAGGTGGAAGTCCTCACAGAAAAAGAACTTAAAAAGCTTGGAATGAATGCTATTTTGGGAGTTGGGCAAGGCAGTATTCATGAAAGTAAGCTCGTTGTCATGCGATGGGATGGGGGAAAAAAGAAAGAAGCTCCATTGGCCCTTATTGGCAAAGGAGTCACATTCGATACAGGAGGTATTTCAATCAAGCCCGCTTCAAATATGGAAGAAATGAAATACGACATGGCAGGAGCTGGCATTGTTATGGGGGTTATGAAATCTCTTGCTCTTAGAAAAGCCAAAGTCAATGTGGTTGGGGTTACTCCCCTTGTAGAAAATATGCCGTCAGGCTCGGCTCAACGTCCTGGAGATGTTGTTAAGTCCTTATCAGGTCAAACCATTGAAATTCTTAATACTGATGCGGAAGGTCGGCTTATTTTAGCAGATGCTCTATGGTATGCCCAAGATCGCTTCAAACCAAAGCTAATGATTGATCTTGCAACACTTACAGGTGCAATTATTGTGAGCCTAGGGACTGAAAGGGCTGGCCTCTTTTCATCAGATGAAGCCTTAGCCAAGAAACTTTTTGAGGCAGGAGAAGCCGTAGGCGAGCTCGTCTGGCGCCAGCCACTTGATGATGTTTATGATAAAGATATTAATAGCGACATAGCTGATGTTAAAAATGTGACCAGCGGTAGAGGAGCAGGGGCTATTACAGCCGCTAAATTTTTACAACGATTTACCAACAATGTTCCTTGGGCTCACTTTGATATTGCCGGGGTTACCTGGACCCAGAAAGACCTCTCGCTTTGTGTAAAGGGAGCAACAGCCTTTGGTGTTCGTCTTCTCGATCGTTTTATCAAAGAGAACTACGAAGAAGAATAACTCGTCAAATTTAGTCGAGTTTATGGATAAGAGGAACTGTCTTATGGAATTTTCTGGAGAAATGTTTCTATTCATGGTATAGTATTAAAATGAATTATACTCAAAGAATTTCAAGTTTTCGGACAGGGTTTCAAGGATGGCCCTGTAAATGTTTCTCCTACGTGTCAGAGGACGAGCCCAAGGGCAACACACGGGGAACAGGCGAAGCGAAGAGTCTAGAGTGATATTCTCTAAGAAAATAGACATAAGTTTTAAGGGTTTCCTTTAATTCCTAAGGTATTTAAAAAAATTAGCAAACCCCACACACCGCCAGTATCTGGCCAATTAAGATTAAGGACCCAAGAATGATTCCAGCACCCTACCCAAAAAAGTTGCCTAAAGCCATCTTATTCGATTGGGATAACACACTTGTTGATACTTGGAAAATAGCTTTTGAGGCCATGAACCAAGCACGAAAAACCTTAGGGCTTACTCTAATTTCCATTGAGGAATTCTGGAGCAGACCTCATCACTCAATGCGGGATGCAGCCCTGGACCTTTTTGGAGACCACTTTAAGGAAGGAGAGAGAATTTTTTATGAGACTGTTGATAAACTTCACCTGAAAGAAATAAAAAAACTTCCTGGCGCTGAGTTTCTTTTAGAAAATGTGAAGGGCCTCAATATTTATATGGGAGTTGTCAGCAACAAAGATGGTTTGCATTTACGTAAAGAAGTTGAACACATAGGTTGGAAACTTCATTTCGATAAGGTTGTCGGGGCACGAGACTTTGAGGAGGACAAGCCTTCTCCCATCCCGGTCTATGCTGCCTTACAAAATAGTTCGATTATTCCTGGGCATGATGTGTGGTTTGTAGGGGATTCTATCGTTGATGTTTACTGTGCCCGAGCTAGTGGGTGTGTCCCTATTGTTGTAGGCCATGGTGAGGCCTCTAAACAAAGTGATATTGTCCATGCAAAAGATTGTCAGGGACTTGCAAGACTTCTTGCAAATCTATAGTATATACTCAAAGGAATTTAGGTTCTTGGGTAGGTGTTCGAGGCGAAGGCGATGAGCGTATTGAGATACGTGACAGAGAGCGAGACCTGAAGAGCCCGCCCCGCGAAGGCGGGGCAAGGCCTCCGAAACTTGAAAGGCGAAGAGTATAAATGTATAATGTCATTTTTTTGTGGTGTTGCTAACGAAATTTTAACGACATCCCTGATATTATATAAAATAAGACACAACAAAGGATGAACATACATGATATACATGAAAGAATCCTCGTGTGTAAAATAATTAGGTCATAGTTAATAAAACAAAGGGGTGAACCCATGTCAGCAGCTGAAAAACAAAACAACTTACAAGATGTTTTTCTAAATCAATTACGAAAAACAAAAGCACCCGTAACTCTTTTTTTAGTGAATGGGGTTAAACTTCAAGGTATTGTCACATGGTTTGACAGTTTTTCTGTCTTACTCCGTCGAGATAACCACTCGCAGCTTGTGTATAAGCATGCTATTTCAACTGTCATGCCGATCAATCCAATCCAGCTCTTTGAGGGTGAAGAAACCGAACAAGAAGAAGCATAATCGCCAGTGAAAAGTACTGATTTCCTAGCCCCAGGACAAAAGTCTTCTGGGGCTGTTTTTATCGTATGCCCGTATATTGTAAAAGGTCCTCATCGTATCATCGATCCTGAAGCGCGCCTGGAAGAAGCAAAAGGTCTAGCAGAAGCAATTCAACTCAATGTTAAAGGGTCAGAGTTTTTTAAACAACATACCATCCGCCCTGCAACTTATATTAGCAAGGGGCATGTTGACTCTTTGAAAGGTCCCCTAAAGGCTCTTGAGGTTAATGTTATTTTTATAGATGCTCCCATTTCTCCGGTCCAACAACGAAATTTAGAAAAGACTTGGAATGCAAAAGTCATTGATCGAACCGGACTTATTTTAGAAATCTTCGGGGCACGCGCTCGTACAGCCGAAGGGCGTCTCCAAGTTGAGCTTGCAGCCTTAACTTATCAACGAAGCCGCCTCGTTAGATCGTGGACTCACCTGGAGCGACAAAGGGGAGGCCTTGGGTTTATAGGAGGGCCGGGTGAAACCCAGCTCGAACTTGATCGCCGTTTAATTGACGAGCGAATTGGGCGAATCAAGAAGGAACTCGTGGATGTTAAAAGAACCCGTGCCCTCCATAGGAGAGCCAGAAAACGTATCCCTTATCCAGTTGTTGCCTTAGTCGGATATACCAATGCAGGTAAGTCTACACTTTTCAATCGCTTGACATCCGCTAATGTCATGGCTGAGCATCTTCTTTTTGCAACCCTAGACCCAACGATGAGGCGCGTTCGCCTTCCTTCAGGGCGAGAGATTATTCTCTCAGATACTGTGGGATTTATTTCAGATCTCCCAACGCTTTTAGTAGCAGCGTTTAGAGCAACCCTGGAAGAAGTCGTTGAGGCTGATCTCATCCTTCATGTTCGCGACATTGCCCATTCTGAAACGGAAGCTCAAAGTCGGGATGTTTATAGGGTCCTAAAGGAGTTAAACTTAGAGCAAGTTTATGAAGATCATGGGATTGAAATTTTAAATAAATCTGATCTTTTAGATTCAACTCAACTTCAAAGACTTGTTTTCCAAGCTCACCGTGCTATCCGTCCATCTCAATGCGTCATATCGGCGCTTGATGGGGCTGGAGTTTCTAATCTTTTAGGTAAGATCGATAACTTCCTAGCAAGTAAAGAAAAAACCTACTTTTTTTCCATTTCCTTAATTGATGGCAAGAAAATTGCCTGGCTCTATGACCATGGGGAAGTCGTGTCAAGAGAAGATGATGAAACCGAGGCTCATATGAAGGTTAAACTTTCCGCAGAAAATAAGGAACGGTTTGATATTCTTTAAACTTAAGGGTTATCCCTCATTTTCCTCATCTCATCCCAAGTGACCCATTCTTCCTCGGGAACAAGGTCAATAAACAACTTTCCATCAACATGATCAATCTCGTGTTGGATAAGCCTGGCCAAGTAACCCTTTGCCGTCCCTGAAACTTTTTCGCCTTCTGGTGTCCATGCTTCATATGAAATGTGGGTATATCTGGGGATGCGAGCAGATAAGTTATCAACCGAGAAACAAGCTTCCCAATCTAGAGTTTTGTCTGATGATAAGGGTGAATATGAGGGATTAATCCATATTGATTTTGGCAAGGTATCTGAAAGATCGGGGCGATATTTTTTGAGCTCCTCATCATCCTCAACAGCAAGAATAATAATCCGTTTGCTATAACCAATTTGCGGGGCGGCAAGCCCCCCACAATTTTCGGTTTGATCAAACTTAGCCTCAAGATGGCGAATAACAGTGCGTGTTGCTTCATCAAGGGGGAATTGGACTAATTCCGTGGGGATTCTTAGGACATCCGTATTTTCAGCGAGGGGGTCATTAATGACAACATAGTCGGGAAGTAATGATTGAGATGATAAAAAAGACATTTTTCAAATCCTACGTGTACTTTAAAGATATATTCCATTTTTATAATTTTTCAAGGGGTTTTAACCAGGGTCACCTCATGAAAATTTTTAATCCTTTCTTAAAGACAGAGTTAATTTTTCAGGTGAGATAAATGACCTCTCCCCATTGTGGGAGAGGTCGCTGCGAAGCAGCGGGTAAGGGGGATTTTAGGATAACTCCGATGGTAAGACGAGTTCTCTCATAAAGAACCACACGATTTTCATAATTGCAACTTTGAGCGGTGTAGACACATTTCTTGCTAGGTACCAACCCTTGAGGGTAGTCTTAAAAATTTTAATTGGCCATTTCGACCCAATTTCTTGACTTTTTTAGTATTTTATGCAATATTTTCTTTAGATATCTGAGGAAATAGATCACACAGTACCTTAGGTGGGAGATAGATCTGAAAGGTATCTAAGTGCACAGATTTCACTTTGGGGAAGCTGAAATCTTTGGAAAGGGTCCGGAAGCTAGCTATGCCCTTAGATTTTTTCCTAAATGGAGATGCGTGCAAAAGGAAGAAGGAAACGAGTCTTCTCCAGTCCTGCTACGCTTTGGCGTAACAAGCTGTAGAAACCCAGAAGCTTGGAACTTCTGGACATAATTTCCTCTTCACCCGTGTTGCAACACAAAAAAGTACGTTACGTGATCCCGGGATCATTATACTTGATAAGAAAGATAGGGAAAAGGCAAAAATAGATAAAAAATAAACTGAACAAACCAGCCACTTCTATACTCAAAGGATTTCAAATTTTCGGGTAGGTACCCAAGGGCGAGACTTGAAAGGCGAAGAGTATACTTAACTCGGGGTAATCAAGGGGACTTCTCTAATGTCTTATCTTTAAAGTTCTTTACAATATCATATTCTATTAGCTTAGTAAAAAAACAATGAAACAGATCTGTTGTGATGGCGGTAATGCAACAAATTTTTTCTTGATTCTTCCTTTGGTTTTTCATAAAGAATATAGGCACCAGAATTGGAGGCCAAAGAAGCAAAGGGAAGACCCAGTTTAAAAAAGTTTCAACTACATCGGTAGTAAAGTCAATGAACCTTTTTTTCAAAAATTTAGGAGTTCAAAAGAATTTTTTGATATTCTCTTCTGGTCCTGATTTATATGAAACAATGGAAATAAAGGAAAATTAAATGAAAAATTTATATAGATATGGATTTATTTCTTTATTGATTTTAAATTCAGAAGCTTTTTGTGTCTATACTTTGGAATCACTGGATGATGATATACTGATGGAGATAGGTACAAAAAAGAAGCGGATAATAAATGAAGAAAATTGGTTTAATAGAAAAAAGCGAAGAATAACTGAAAAAAATCTGTTTAATAGGAAAATGGAATCTGAATTAAATATTCAAAATAGTGTGGATTTCCTGACTTTTTCAAAAACAGGTGGGGTGTTTTCTCAGTATAAATCCCTTTCACAAACGGCGAAAATAAACGAAAGTTGGATAGATTTAGAAGAAAATTCTGAAGAAGGACATAATAGTTCAAGTACTTTAACTATATCAAATTCAGGAGAAAGTAACAAAATTCCGGGTCCTCACGATGAGGATTTCTTATTGAGTATTGAAAGCATAGAAAAAGCTATTTTGGCTGACACTGGTTTTCATGATGAATAAGGAATAATGGGCTTTGTGAATTCATCATCAGACCAGAATTTAGATAATTGGCGCTCTCGAGCTATATGCTCGAGGGTGCGATTAATTATCTTGTTATCTAAGAAAGATGGCAAATTCTTCTTTTAATGCTCGATATCAACATCAACACCCTTTTTGCTTGGGGGAGGAAGGGGAGGGGCTTTGTCTTGGAATGTTGCCCGATCTCCAAACATAAGCTTTTGCAAGAAAATTTCAAACTTGGGTTTGTCATTACCTTCAAAGGTTAAAAAGTAAACCTGATCAAAAATGTTATTCTCCCAAATTCCGGGATCTTCAGCGCCTAAGGCCGTGACAATTTCACGCATGTGGCCATGGCTCCAGCAAACAAGAACCGTTGAGTTATCATATTTGGGGTTGGTCAGAAGCTCATTGGCTAGGTCACGTGTGGCGGTGTGTTTAAAATCAATGTTTAAAGGAAGACTATAATGATTCGCAGTAGGAGTGCAAGTTTGGATCGGCCTTACGGACGAATCAGCCTCTTCGAGGGCTGTTGCAAAAATATGGGTGATAGGAGGATCATTGTAAATGGGGGTTCCAGAAAAATAATAGGGTAAAGCTTCTGCTCGCTCAAATCCCTTTAAATTAATGTGATTTTCTCCTGGGATTTTTTCGCCATGGCGAATAAGGATAACATGTTTGGGGGCAGCACAAAGAGGTGAATTAAGTCCAACCAAAAGTCCCACTATAATATGCCATGATTTTCGCATTCTTTTTTCCTCTATTGAAGGGATGGTAAGGAGGCCGCTGGACACTTAACAGGGATAGAAGGAAGGGGATGGGGTTTGTCTTGAAAAGTTTTCCGATCCCCGAACATAAGCTTTTGAAGAAACCTTTGGAAAACGGGTTTGTTTTTTTCTTTGAAGGTTAGCATATAGACTTGATCAAAGATATCCTCGTCCCAGAAGCCGGGGTCTTCTCCTCCTAAAGCCTTAACGATTTTATCAATTGATCCATGACTCCAGCAGACAAGAACCGTCCCGCCTTCATATTTTGGATTTGCAAGTAAGTCTTGGGCGAGGGCATCCCCTTCTTTTGCTGAAAAAGGAGACTCCAGGCGTAAGTGAAGATGACTTGCAATGGGTATGCAGGTTTGATAAGGGCGAATGGATTTCTCTTGCTCAGTGGCCCGGGCTGCTATCACGTGGGTAATGGGGGGCTCATTATAAAAAGGCGTTCCAGAAAAATAATAGGCGAGCGCTCCCGCTCTTTCGAGCCCTTGAAGAGCAAGACAATGAGATCCAGGGGTCTTTTCGCCATGGCGGATGATGATTACATTTTTTGGGATGGCAAGGCTTTCCGATGAGAGAATGCCGATCAAGCTTATCATATAAGTAACGTATTTTATCTTCATTTTCTTTTTTTCTTGGTTTTCTTATAAACTAATTTGTTTTTTGTTTTATTCTTGGAGGACTTTTTTAAAGGAGTCTTCGTAAGTCGAGGCTTGGATTTTTGTAACTTCTTTTTCTTTAAGGGTTGTTTGGAGTTCCCTTTTTTCTTAGATGAAACATCCTCCTTGCAGATCTCAGTAAATAGGTCATTGAGGGATGCGGGTTTCGTTTCGAGGGTAGAAATTTTCCCATGTCTCGACAAATAAACTGCTTTTTTTAGATTTCTCTTCTGATTTGAGGAGGAGGCTACATCATTTGATGACGAACCTAAAGTGAGGAGCAAGTCATCAATTGATGCATAAGGATATTCCCTTTGCGAAGATTTTTTGCCTGTAAGTCGCGCATGGGTTGCTTCAAGCAAAGTTATCATTTTTTTATCACGAGCCTTAATGCTTTCTCCTCCCATGACAACGGCGATGATCCTGCGGTTATCGCGTACCATCGAGGCGGCTAAATTAAAACCCGAGGCATTAATAAACCCTGTTTTAATGCCATCAACGCCTTTAATTTTTCCTAAGAGATGGTTGTGGTTGCGATGAGTTTGGCCTTTATAAACAAACTGTTGGACTTTAAAAAATCTAAAATACTCGGGGAAGTGTTTATAGAGTGATTGAGATAGAGTAGCCATATCTCTGGCCGTTGTGATTTGATGTTTGTTCGGCAAGCCGGATGCATTTTTGAATACAGTATTTTGCATACCTAATCTGTGGGCTTGGAGGGTCATTATTTGAGAAAAGTAAGGTTCTGAGCCATTTCCTAATTCTTCGGCAAGAGCTACTGCTGCATCATTAGCGGACTTGATAGCAAGAGCAAGGATTGCGTTTTTCACAGTGATGGTATCTCCTGGCTTTAAGCCTAATCTTGTGGGCTCCTGCCGTGAAGCATGTTTAGAGACGCGAATTTTTTGATCGACAGTTAGTCTTTTTTCACGAATAGCTTTAAACGTAAGATAGAGAGTCATCATTTTGGTAAGAGATGCTGGGTGAGTTATTGCATCTGCATTAGACTCATGAAGGACAGCTCCTGTTTCTGGACAAATAACAATGGAGGCTCTTTGGACAGCCGGCAGAGATGTAACCCCGAGAGCGAGGAGAAAAAATAAAAAATAACTAATTTTTTTTGCTTGCTGTTTACAAGCCTGCATCCTGCCATACCCATATAATTTTACGATAACTCTATCTATAACACACGATTTTCTTATCCTTGTCTAGAGTTAGGATGCGGAAATATGTATATTTGTTGCACGAATGTGGGGGTTCCTTTATATGATAAAAAATAAAATTAACAAAGGGAGAACCAGCCTATGGTTGTTGTTTTTGGGTCTCTGAATATTGACATGGTCATGCAAGTTGAAAAAATGCCGCGCCCAGGGGACACAGTTCTTTGCCCCGAATACAAAATGGTTGCAGGAGGGAAGGGAGCGAATCAAGCAGCCGCAGCTGCAAAAGCAGGGGCTTCAGTAAAACTCTTTGGAAAAGTTGGGAATGACGAATTTGGCCGTCTTGTTTTGGCTTCTTTAAAGGAATCAAAGGTTGATTTGGTTGGGGTTGGAATAGACAAGGAGTTTTCAACCGGTTGTGCCGCTATTAGCGTTGATGCGCAAGGAGAGAATATGATTACGGTGGCAAGTGGTGCTAACGTGAAGGCGAAAGAAAGTGAGATTCCTGATTTTCTTTTGACAAAAGACACAATCCTTCTTCTCCAAATGGAAACCCCTATCGAAGAAAACTGGAAGCTAATCCGCAGAGCTAAAAAATTTGGAGCTAAGATCATCTTAAACTTAGCTCCAGCTTATGATGTACCCCAAGACATTCTGAAAAGCATAGATGTTTTAGTTATGAACCAAAATGAAGCTTCTCTCCTTGCGCTTCATCTGGGGTTTGAAGTGATTTCACCGACAGTTGTCATAAAACGTATCTCGGCTAATTATAGAATAATCTGTATTGTTACTTTAGGCAATCAAGGGGCTATTGCTTGCTCTCCTGAAGCGACGTGGGAAATAAAAGCTATGGAAATAGAGCCGGTAGATACCACATCAGCAGGTGATGCTTTCGTTGGGGTTTTAGCAGCAAGTTTAGATAAAAATATGGGGCTGCCCGATGCTTTAAGATATTCGTCTGTTGCAAGTGGGCTGACCTGTTTAAATCGAGGGGCACAAATCAGCCTCCCAACCCGCCATCAAATCGATACTAATTTGAACAAAGTTCCCCCTCCGCGCCGCATTACTTAAGGGTGCAGAGGGCAAGAGAGAGGCTTTATTCCATGCTTTTAAAAGATAAGTTACCAAAATATCCTGATCTTGAAGGTCTTCAGGTTCAAACAGAGGAAAAATTAATTGAATCAATGCTTAATGAGGTTAAATCTCTTGAACCTTATCGCCAAGAAATTGCGGATCTTGCCCAAGAGTGGATAGAGACTTTAAGAAAGCGTCCGCTTAATGCGTTTAATATTCAAAAACTTATGCAAGCGTTTCCCTTAACTCATGAGGAGGGCCGGTCTTTGATGGCTCTTGCTGAAGCTTATCAACGAATTCCAGACTCATATACAGCCAACCTTCTTTTAAAGGATAAGATATCTAATCGGAATTGGCGAAAAGAAGAGGCAAAAGGAGACACCCTGATAGGGTTATCTCGGTGGGCTCTTGATCTTTTAGGGTATTTGGAAAATAAGCCTTGGGGAGCATTTGCACAGCCTTTCAGTCTCCGCGCATTTAAAGTCTTTATCCATCTGATTAGCCGGGAATTCATTTTAGGACAAACAATTGAAGGGGCTATAAAGCGACGAAAGAAAACACCTCATGATCGGGTTTCTTTTGATATGCTGGGGGAAGGGGCCCGAACTTATTCCGTAGCCCAAGCCTATAAAAGGGCTTACCGCCATGCGATTGAAGCCATTGGGAAAGAAAAGGGAAGGGGGCTTTCTCCTTTTGAGCGAGACAGTATTTCTGTCAAGCTTTCGGCTCTTCATCCTCATTACAGTTTCTCCCATCAGGATGAAGTGATGGACGAGCTTCTCCCTGATTTAATCGAGCTGTGTGTTCTGGCTCGAGAGGCCAATATTGTACTCACCATCGATGCGGAAGAAGTTGCTCGCCTTGAGATTTCCTTGGATCTTGTGCAAAAGGTCTGCGCTTCAAAGGAGCTACAAGGGTGGGATGGATTTGGACTTGCGGTTCAAGCGTATCAGAAACGGGCGATCGGTGTTATTGACTGGCTAGAGGATTTGAGTCGAAAAACAAAAATGTCCCTTATGGTGCGTTTGGTCAAAGGGGCTTATTGGGATACGGAAATTAAAATTGCTCAAGTGGGAGGGTTTGCTCATTACCCTGTCTTTACCCGCAAAGCTGCAACTGACCTGTCTTATTTGGCTTGTGCTCAGCGGCTTTTAAAAGCGGAGGAAACTCTTTACCCTCAATTTGCTACCCATAATGCCTATACACTTGCAGCTGTTCTTAAGATGGCGAAGGGCCGTGAAAACATAGAGTTTCAAAGGCTGCAGGGTATGGGCGAGGAACTTTATACGATTGTAAAGGAAAAGTATTCCATTCCATGCCGGGTTTATGCCCCTGTAGGAAAGGATCAGAATTTACTGCCGTATCTTGTCAGGCGTCTCTTGGAAAATGGAGCTAACTCATCTTTTGTTCATAAGATTTATGACACCTCCATACCCTTGGAAGAAACTCTTGGGGATCCTTGGGCTTATTTTAAATCCCATAGTCTGGATCATCATCCTGCAATTCCTTTACCTAAGGACTTATATGGGATGGCTCGAAAAAATTCTAAGGGGTTTGACTTGAGTGATCGAAAGATCGTGGAAGACCTAAAGGCTGAGATTGAAAAATTTTTACCCTCCCATGGTCATGTAAAGGAAGCAAGCAAGGAGGATTTAGAGGCTGTCCTTGAAAAAGCATCTTCTCAGGGAGAGGCGTGGGATTTAACGTCTGCAGAAAAACGCGCTCAGATTTTAAATCGGGCAGCCGATCTTCTTGAAGAGCGACGAGGGCTTTTCTTAGGGCTTCTTCTTCAGGAGGGAAAAAAAACCATTTCAGATGCTATTTCAGAAGTTAGAGAAGCTGCAGATTTCTGTCGTTATTATGCGGAAGAGTCTCTGAAACATTTTACAACTCCTCAAACATTAATTGGCCCTACGGGTGAACTTAACGAACTTATTCTCCGCGCACGGGGTACTTTTGTCTGTATTAGTCCTTGGAACTTTCCCCTTGCAATTTTTACAGGCCAAGTAGCAGCTGCCCTTGCAGCAGGGAATGCGGTTATCGCCAAACCATCAACGTTAACCCCTCTCATTGGCTTTCATGCGATTCAAGCTCTCTATGATGCTGGGGTTCCAAGGGATGTATTACACTTTCTCCATGGGCGGGGAAGTGTCATCGGAGCCCCCCTTTTATCGGATTTAAGAGTGAGTGGAGTTGTTTTTACTGGGTCAACTTCCACTGCTCAAGGGATTCAGAAGATATTAACTGATCGAGCGGGGGCACTTGTTCCCTTTATTGCTGAAACAGGGGGGATTAACGCGATGATTGTCGATTCCTCTGCGTTGACGGAACAAGTCGTTGATGATGTGGTTTCCTCAGCCTTTCAAAGTGCAGGACAGAGATGTTCAGCTTTAAGAATTCTTTTTATTCAAGAAGATATATATGAGTCCACTCTCTCCATGCTAAAAGAAGCTATGGAAGCTCTCCGTGTTGGAGATCCCCAGTGGCTTTCAACAGACGTAGGGCCTGTCATCGATGCAGCTGCCCGCGATGAGATTGAAGCTTATATTGCAGCCCATCCTCCGTTGGCTCGAACACCGCTTCCTGACGGTGTGAAGGGAACTTATGTAGCCCCAACCCTCATTGAAGTTCAAGGAATGAAGGATATGACACAGGAAGTGTTTGGACCTGTCCTTCATGTTGCTCGTTTTAAAGCAAAGGACTTAGAGAAAGTCATTCGGTCTATTAATGAAAGTGGCTATGGGTTGACCCTAGGGCTTCAAACGCGAATAGAAGAGACGATACGTAAAGTTCGTGAATTGGCGCATGTAGGAAATCTTTACGTGAATCGGAATGTGATAGGAGCTGTTGTTGGAGTTCAACCCTTTGGAGGAGAAGGTCTTTCGGGAACAGGTCCCAAAGCAGGAGGCCCATACTATTTGCCCCGCTTTGCTGTTGAGCGTACCTTTAGTTACAATATTACAGCAAGTGGTGGCAATGTCGCTCTGCTGAATTTAGAAGAGTAAAAAGGTCTGCAAAAGTACTATCAGAGGTTTCCCACATCTAACACCATTTACAAAAAATAAGCTCTCAAACTTGTGACCCCACAAACGGTGTCATCCTTGGTTAGAACCCCTTGTTTTTCGGAGAAAAACTTTAGGGGTTCTGGACCGAGGATCTTTTTGCAGGAAGCTTTAGATCTTCGCTCAAGCAATGCTAAAGACCTTGCTTCGCAAGGCTAAGCATTGCTAGGCAAGGATGACACGTTTTTTGTATCAACTTCTGAGATTGGCATAATACCTTAAGGCCATTGAATGAGCTTAGGTATAAGGGAACTCACGTTATTTTAAGGGTCACCTCATGAAAATTTTTGATTCTTTCTTAAAGACAGAGTTGATTTTTCAGGTGAGATAAATGACCTCTCCCACAAGGGGAGAGGTAAATGAGCCTCATTTCTTCACAAATTTTCATGAGGTGGCCCTGACGTCATTTTTATACCCTCTAGCCAGCAACTTTAAATTTTTGTACCATGACCTAACGTTTTGCAAACTTAGATAAAGGCAGGAACTATGGCTCAAAAACCACATATAATTGTTCTTGGGAATGAAAAAGGGGGAACCGGGAAATCAACGGTGAGCATGCATGTCATCATAAGCCTCCTCCGCATGGGATTTTCTGTGGGAAGCATCGATGTGGACGCTCGTCAAGGAACGCTTTCTCGGTATATGGATAATCGAAAGGCGACTGTTGAAGAGATGGGGAAACCGCTTCCTTTGTCAACTCATATTCCCCTTTTGCCAAGCCAAAACTCATTAAGAGAAAAGGCCATTGAAGAAGACAAACAAAACCTTGAAGAGGCCATTGCACAGCTTTTGACAACCCGCTTTGTTGTCATTGATACGCCAGGAAGTGACTCCCCCCTCTCGCGTGCTGCTCATGCCGTTGCGGATACTTTAATTACGCCCCTTAACGATAGTTTTATTGATCTTGATATGCTGGTTCGCCTGAAGAGCGATACATTAGATATAATCAGACCCAGTACCTATGCCGAAATGGTTTGGGAGCAAAAAAAACAGCGCGCTATAAGGGATCAAGGCTCCATTAATTGGTTTGTCTTACGGAATCGTTTAAGTAGCATCACTGCTCGAAATAAGGAACAAATGGAAACCGTCATTCAGACTCTGGCTAAAAGAATTGGGTTTCGGTATATCCCCGGTTTTGGTGAGCGTGTGATTTTCCGTGAACTGTTCTTGTCAGGACTTACGGTTCTTGATCTTGAAGATTGTAAAATGCCAATGACCCTCTCCCACGTCTCAGCGAAGCAAGAATTACGAAATCTCATTCAGATGATCCAACTTCCCGACGTGGAAAGACTTGCAGCGTAGGTAAGGGGGGAATAATTATAGAGTAGTTTCATGCCCGAGCTTTTTCTTGCCGCCCTTGGTGTTGTTCTTCTTCTCCTCCTTTTGCAGAAGCTCGAACATACGGAAACAAAACTGCTTGTACAAACCATTAAATGGACATTCGTTGCAGTTATGCTCCTTGCGGGTATATATCTTGTTCTTGTGGGGCGTCTTTTTCACGTGGTTGTTATAGCCGTTTTATTAATTCTCTTACTCAGGAAAGATACTTTAAAATGGATGGAAAGAAGAAAACCTCCCCTTCCCCTTCCCCATCCCATGACGGAAAAAGAAGCCGCAGCTCTGCTTAAGATTGATTTAAACGCAAGTTCTAAAGAGATTAAAGAGGCATTCAAAAATGCCAAAGGAAAAGACTCCACCCATCAGGATAGACTCCTTCAGGCACGAGATGTATTGCTCAAGAAGAAGGAACCTAAAGAACAAAAATCGAGAGGATAGTTTTTCTTTCTGCTGCTGCGGCTTCCATGAATAAGGAGTTCCCGTAAATATTTTTTGACAATTTTTTGACCTTAATATATTACATTAAATTAACTATATATTCATTTAATGAGGAAAATTTATATGCTTAGAAAATATAAGAGGACGCCTTCTATACTCGTTTTTACTTTGTGCTTAACGGCTTTGATGCCTTTGCAAGGATATGCTTTCTGGTCATCTGATGAAGAGTCTTCCGAAGGTGAAACAAAATCACCCCAGATAAAATCTTCAAATCAACAAAACAGCTCTTCTTACTCTTTCGATAATCCCCAAGATGAAGAGCAAGATACTACCAAATCAAAATCTTTCCCTGACTTAAGAATTGACGCTACGCTCTTCATTCAGAAGAAGAAATATGTCGAGGCAGCAGAATGCTGGCATAAGCTTCTCATTCACTTTTCCTCTCCTCTTTATTTGTCTAAAGAAAGCATAGCATATATGGCTTCTGATTTTCAGTGGGGGGCGAGAAGTTATTTTGGAGAAAGGGATTATGAAAGTGCAGAAAAATGTTGGAACGTCCTATTGCATAGCGCACAGCGTGGTCTTTATACCCTTACTTCGGATGATTACAGGGGAATTGCAGAGACTTACTCTAAACTTAAGAACCATGAAGAAGCTATAAGGTACTGGGAAAAAATTATTTCTAATTCTCCAACATTTGAGGATTATATAGATGCGTCTCGGGCAAATCTTCTTGCTAAGACTCAGGCTACGAATGTGCGTGCCGTTCAATTGATCAATATCGCCTTAGCTCTTTTTGAAGGTAAAGAGAATATTAATAGACTGCGTTCATGGGATCAGAAATACCAAGAGTATACTAAACAACTTCGGAATACTCGAATAGAGGCTCTCGTTGTTTATTTTTATACTAAAAACTGGGAAGATCTTATCCACCTCTGGGAGAAAATGAATGCTTCCTCTAAGGAATTAACTGGCTACCCATCAGACATTTGTAGAATGGTGGCGAGGGCCTACTATAAACTTAAAAAATATGATGATGCTGTTCGATTGAGCGAGAAAGCTCTTGAGGATGATGAGCGTCTTTTAAATGATTGTACCTATGGTTCTGGGTATAGGCTTCGTCTTAAGAATATCAAAACGACGGCTTATCTTAACAGACTTGCGGGGAACCATCAAAAAGCTGCAGGGTTCTGGGATCTTTTTTACACCATGAACAGAGACCAAACCTCAAAGGAAAAGTTGGATAATTTCAGAGAATCTGGTCAAGCGTATTTCGAAAATAAAAATTATAAAAAGGCAGGCCAGCAATGGCTTAAAGCAAGTGACCTAGAATCAGAGGATAGCTGGACTGATCTTTTTAAGGGAATAGAAGCTTACTTTCTTAGTAAAAATTCCGATTGTTATAGCGATGCTGTGGATCTGTGTCATCGGGTTATGAATGAAGACTTTAGATATAAGACAGAGTACGTTTTAGAAGAAGGGACTTACGTCGAGAAAAAAATCGAAAGAAAAGGATTTGATTCAACCTTACAAACGCGTGCTAAGTCCTTACTAGAAACATATGCTCCTTCGCGTAAAGAAGATTCATTGAGCGCGGATCCATCTAGCTCTTTTAAAACAGATCCAGTTGAGAAAAAAGACTCTAGTAATGCGCTGAAATTGTTACAGAAATTTAAAAAGAAGGGTCCCTCTCAGAAAAAATGATCTGATACCATTTTGCATTCAAACAATGAGCAAAAGTCAAAGGGGATAGTTTTTTATCCCTCTGGATCGGGTCCAACCATGAGTCGAGCTAGTCCATAATAAGGACGCCAGCTCCCTGGATATGATCGTACTTTAAGGCATATAGTGCTTCATTTGCATCTTCGAGAGGAAAGGTTTGAACGTGTGTTTTGATTCCAATTTTGGCTGCATGGTCTAAAAATTCGATGCCATCTTGCTTCGTATTATTTGTTACACTTTTTATCATGCGTTCTCCATAAAGGATATCATAAGAGAAGCTGGGGATAGGGCTCATATGGATTCCAGCTAGGATTAATCGGCCGTCGCGCTCTAAGGCTTTAAGTCCTGCGGGGACAATTTCACCAGCTGGTGCAAAAACCACAGCTCCATCGAGCCAGACTGGGGGATGATCAAGTGTTCCCCCTGTCCAAATGGCTCCTAGCTGTTGAGCCAGGATTTGGTGAGATTTATCTCGCGTTGCGACATACACATTGGCTCCCCAAGCTTTTAAAAGCTGAATTGCAATATGCCCTGCAGCCCCAAAACCATAGATACCAATATTGCGACCAGACCAATCAGAAATGTTCATTAATCGAAGCGATCGATAACCAATAATTCCTGCACATAATAGAGGAGCTGCTTGAATATCGGGATAGGTGTCAGGGAGATGATAGACAAAGTGAGGTGGGGCAACAATGTAATCAGCAAAACCACCTGGAGCCGTCCATCCTGTAAAAGTGGCAGACATGCATAGATTTTCACGATGGGTAAGACAAAAGGGGCATTTCCCACAGGTTGATTGCACCCAGGCAACCCCAACACGCTCACCTGGTTTAAAGTCCTTTATGCCACTCCCGCACTCTTTGACTTCCCCCACAATTTGGTGCCCAGGTATTATTGGGAGCTTCTTGAGTTCGAGCTCCCCTTCAACAACATGAAGGTCAGTGCGGCAAATACCGCAGGCGTGGATCTTAATAAGGAGCTCATAGGGGCCAGGTTTTGGGATAGGTACATTTTGAAGGTGCAAAGGATGATTTTTTATATCACCCGGTTGAAGGAGGACTTGCGCTCTCATTCGATACTTCCCTTATTGTTATTGGGTCTTACATGGAACAAACTCATACAGACTAGTATCCTTGAGCAACCACAACCGATGATCTTAGTAGTATTTCCATCCAGACGGGCACCGGGGCTCCGGCCCCACGTCCGATCCGCAACCAACGGAAGGTCCGTAGATACCTGCTCTTTTCCCCTCTTCACACAACACTACATTTCGCCCAACGGCTTCAAAGTATACATACCCGACGCACCTTCTATGCAAAGAGATGGATCAAATGGATATTCCTCTTCTGCTTTTCCCTCAAGGGCAGTAGTGAGGAGGGCAAAGGTAGCAAGAATCATTATGTGGGGAAACTTTTTATACATGACAAATGTCCTTTCATCGTTGGGTTGTCGTATTTCCGAGAGAAAAAGAATTTTCAAATCTCCAAAATACTTTTCATATTTTTATAGAGTATAAATGACATTTATTAAGAAATAATAAATATTAAAACAAGTTTAGATCATCTCGATCCTCTTCGCAATGGGGCGCTACCTGATGAAGCCAACCAGTCGTATGGGGGCTTCTGTACTATCTTGTATTTTCATGGGCAAAGCAAATGTGTAGGCTCCAATGGGTGGCAATTTCGAGGCATTGGCTATGTTTTCAACGATGTATTTCCCGGCTCCTAAAATGAGGTTATGGACAGGAAAACCGTCTTCTGGCCGATCAGGAGACAAGGTATCAATGCCAACCCCAACGATCTGTCGTTCTAAAAGAATCTCAGCGGCTTCTTGTGAGATGTTCGGAAAGACATGATTATTTCTGTACTTGATGGGCTCACTCCAATAGTGATCCCATCCTGTGTATACGATGACGAAGTGTTCAGGGGGTATTCGTCCGTTGTCTTCTTCAAAAACTTCAATATCAGCTGCACTTAAGGAAAACCGCTCATGAGCTTGCCTTGATACATCTATCACAAGGCAGGGGGCAAGAAAATCATTGATGTCCAAGTCGGTGAGGGTTTTTGCTCCTGGAATGCAGTGGGCAGGGGCATCCATATGAGTTCCCATGCCAGCCTGCATAGTGATGTCATAGGTACGGAACTTAAAGGGAGAGAGTGGGTCATAATCACCTCTCAGGCTATGCAAAAAACCACATCCCCCATCCCAGGAAGGAGAGCTGGAACTTAAAGGATGGGTGAGGTCAATGAGAGTGAAATCCTTAAAGTTTTTATTCATGCACTTTCTTTTTCTTTTGAGGGTAAATTAAATTCAGGGAGCTTGAATGTCCATAGGCTTTTAAATATTTTGTGGTAAGAGTTCTAACCGTAACTTGTAGACGTTGAGGATCAAATTCTTATGAATTCTCTTTCCTATTCATCTGAGGCCAATCCTGACTGGGATAAGCAAATCACATGTGAACTTCTTAAATATGTGAAGCAGTTAACAGGGCTTCCAGAGGACCTTAAAGCCTATACCATTTATGCTCACAATGAAAATACGTTGAGGGGAGGGGTTATCTGTGAGTTACATGGAGATATTTTATGGATTGATTCGATTTGGATTGAGCCATCATTTAGAAAGCAAGGGATTGGAAAACAACTTCTTCAAAAAGTCTTTCTTTCTGGCATTCAAAGCAAAGCCAAGGAAATTCAGTTACACACGTATTTCAAGGAAGCTCACCTTTTCTTTCTAAAGTGTGGCTTTGAAGATGTGGTGAGCATTCCCCATTGGAAATGGGGCCTTACCTGTCATTTAATGAGAAAATGTTTATGATAGCGGGGAAATACAATATTGCCCTTCTTGCTCTTAAAACGAATGAGTATATAAATGGCGCGCCCGAAGGGATTCGAACCCCTGACCTTTGCCTCCGGAGGGCAACGCTCTATCCAGCTGAGCTACGGGCGCATTATAGAGTTCAGAGACCTGTTTCATGATTTCTGATATCTGCTATATATACTTTCGAGAAACGAGATGCAATGGGGGCGTAATGATGAATAAAACGACTGATATTATTGAAACGAAAAACAGTGTTGTAAAATGTGATGGAGGGGAAGGGGCCTTAGGACACCCCGCCGTTTACCTTAATTTAGGAAAAGAAGAGAAGGTCGTGTGCCCTTATTGTAGCCGTTGTTTTATAAAGTCATTTCACATTTCTTCAAAAGAAACTAAAACCAAAGGCCTACGGCGTGCTTCATGATAGACTAGGTACAGCCCGCTCAGGACCAAAATCAAAGCGCCTAGCATGATAAAAGCATCAGGAATATCTCCCCATACGACATATCCAATAAGAGCCCCAAAAATAAAAATAAAGTAATCAAGGGGAGCTACGACAGATGCAGGGGCAAGACTAAAGGCACGAGTAATGGCCATAAGAGCAAAACCCCCAAGAATTCCAGAGATAGCGAAAAGTCCCCAATCGAGGAGGGAAGGGGTTTGCCAGCAAAAAGGAGTAAAGAAACTACTCATCAAAAAACAAGCTCCCATAAACCATATGGTAAGAGAGAGGCTTTTTTCTGTTTGGCTAAGTTTTCTCCCTATGACAAGGGCTAATGCCCATAGGATCCCTCCCACCAAGGCAGAAAGTCCTCCTAAACTAAAGGCGGCACTTCCTGGCCGCATCATCACAAGAACTCCTGAAAACCCAACCGCTATAGCAATCCAAGAGTGTTTTTCTACCTTTTCTCCTAAGATAGGGATTGAAAAAATGGCCATAAAGAGGGGAGCTACATAAGCAACGGCATAAGCATCGGCCAGGGGTAAAATTTTAAAGGCATAAATGTAGAAAGGGATTGATAAAGCCATGATCCCTGCACGTAAGGCATTGTATCCTATTTTATTTGTTTTTAACCCTTTCCAGGAGGTTTTTTGAAGGACTACAGCTAAAAGCGGGAAGAAAGTGAAAAAAGACCTACAGAATATAATTTGCATGGGTTGATAAGATTCGACGAGCCATTTAATGAGGGCGTCATTAATACTGTAAAGGATGACAGCTAAAAGCATAGCGGACATTCCTTTGTAAATAGGATATGATAACATATTTATGGATCCTCACATACATAGGAGATATGGAGATGGTTTTGAAAAAATGCAAGACAATTATCCTTTTTGTTGGAGGATTTTGTTTGTTATCTGAAATATTTCAGGGAAAAAGTTTCTCTATACCAAATCCTGCTTCTCAAAATTGTATAAAGATTGGGGGAAACCTACAAATCGTTACGGGACCTCAAGGAGGGCAGTATGGAATTTGTGTTTTTTCAAACAATTATCAATGTGAAGAATGGGCGTTATTTCGAAATGAATGTCCCGCAGGGGGATAAATATTTCAGTCTACTCGACCTTAGAGGGGCGTTACTGTGCTATTAGAGGAGGAAAAATTTTAGAGAATGAAACTCTTTGTAAGCTGCCAACGGGGGAAACATGTTCAGCAAAAGATTTTTACAATGGGGGTTGCCCAAAATTATAAGTCCTTTAATGCTCTTGTAAAAAAGCGTATTTTCGTTTGAGAGTTCTCAGGTTGGTTACGAATTTTTGCAACCTGTTTTCCGCGATGATGGATTTCTTTAAAAAGATTAATAAAGAAAGTCTCTTCAGTCATGGTATCTAAGCCATGATCTTTAAAATAAAGAGCTTCTGTATAAATCGGCCCTTCCTCACCGTAAATTTCAATTTGATCAGGAAAAACAACGTTATCATAGTAATAAACTTTGTTACTTCCAAAGAATAAGGCTACTTCATGCCCAGCTGATGAAAATTGAATCACGTTAGGCTCCATCAGAAGGTCTTTTGATAATCCATGGGTATGAGCAAAATCAGTATTGGTCTGATAGGTAAGAGGTTGGTATGAAACCGAGTTGTCTGGGTGTAACTTGGCACTTACATCTTTAATTTCTTCTAGATTCAGGCCTGTCATTTCACTTGTAATAATTTTAACTTCTTTGAAGGGAATGTCGATAAGAGGAAAAAATTTTAAGATTTGCTGGCAAGGATCTTCAATGTTATTTGTATAACCATCAGGGAAGCCATAAGTTCTTGGAATGAGAGTACAAAACGGGACACCTGTAAATACATCTTCTTCCAGTATATCTTCATCCGAACGAGAATACCCACCGAATGAAGTAGTTAAGTAAGAATGTTTTGTGATCTTCATATAAGCTTGCTGAATTAAGTTAAGCCATTCTGGGTTGCTTTCAGGGAAAGACCCTCCCCCATTTTTCCAAACAAATTTCTTTGGAACTCGAACACTGGTTTGATGTAAATAAAGTATTTTCTCCCATAAGAGAGGGGCATTTTTTAAACTATTTTTAACCTCTTCTATATCCTTTCTGATGTCGTCTTTTCCACTCTCATCATACTCATCAGAATTTAGAAGCTCACTCATTCCTTTGATGGCATCTTCACAAGTTTTGATATCCTCTTTATAAACGAAATCATATTTTCCCATTATTTCAGCGTTAGGAAACCAAAAACGAATTTGGACAGATTTATCATCCTGAGGTCCGATCCTTTCTTGGATTTGCTTACGGCCATAAGATGTGTGCATAATTCCGGCAAAAAGCGAGTTAAATATGCAAGCTCCTTCTTTTTTTAATTTCTCTTGTTGATAATGTTTAGGATTAAAGGTGTCTGGACTCTTAACCAGATGGTTAATAGGTCTAGATGTATGCCCAGGAAATTCCTGAGGAACCTCTACCACTTTACCAGCATGGCTATGATATGTTGAGTAAAAAACGAAAAGAAGAAAACTTACCAAAAATTGACGAACCATTTTTTACTTTTAACCGATTGATTACATGAAAAAGATGTATATCTAAATTTTAATTGTTGATGATTATATCAGATTATAAAAAAAATACCATCTCTCAGACAAATTTTTATTTTCAAAAAATAAATCTAAAAGATGGTATTTAAAACACTTTGTTTTAGGCTAATTTTAGGTTAACCGCAGAGGTTTTACCCTTGTTAGTAGCTAATTCAAAAGTTACCTTCTGGCCTTCAGCCAAATTGGAAATTCCTGAGCGCTCAAGCTCAGTAATATGGACAAACACATCACGTGTGCCGTCCTCCGGCTGAATAAAGCCATAGCCTTTTGTTGGGTTAAACCATTTTACAGTGCCATTCTTCATCTCTATATCCTTATGATAGGCGTTTACTAAATGAGTTCTTAACAAGACTCGTAAAAATTCCAACCTCAACGAAGGGACGCGTCCGCATCTTTCATATGGAAGGAGAGCTGAGGGTAAGAAGAAGAAGGCATAACGTCATCTTAGTTTCTTACGCAGAGCACACAATCTCTACGGTTTTTATATCCTTTAAAAAAGGGTCTTAAACTCAGCTTCAGTATAGATTCTATTTTTAAAAATGCAACCCTTAAGGCGAAGGCGCTGATTTCATGAAGGAATGCATATAAGGAAAATGATGAGAAGCATGAATAAGTAAAACAAGACAAGGGAGACAGGCGGCAGCTGTAATCATAAAAAAGACGGACCAAGGAAGGCAGTCCGCAAGAAAGCCAGCTCCCATGGAAAGAAGAATTCGAGCCATAGATCCAAAAGAAGACAGAAGGGCAAAGTGGGTAGCCGTATGAGGAACGCTACATAGGCTTGAAAGATAAGCGATAAAGGCTGCAGCTCCTAACCCACAAGTCAAATTTTCAACCCCGATCGTAATGACAAGGATGCTTAGGTTATACCCTGCGAGAGCTTGGATGACGAACATTAAGCTTGAGAGAATTTGAAGAATGGCGCATAGCATAAGACTGGAGAGAATACCAAAGCGGTTCAAAAAAAGACCTCCCATAAATCCGCCTGCAATCATGGCAGAAATTCCGAAGAGCTTGGCAACATCAGCAATTTCACCTTTGCTGAAACCAAGATCCACCAAGAAAGGATTGCTCATGACATTAAGGACCGTATCTCCAACTTTATAAAAAAAGATAAAGGCTAAGACGATGCGCCAATCAAAGCTTTTAAGAAGCTCCCTTAACGGGGGGCCGTATATAGATTTGATCCATTTCCAGAATTGTTTATAGGGGCCTTTTCGTCTGATAGAGAGGTGAGGGGCAGGACTGAAGATAAGGGATTTGGGAGAAGGGCTGAGAAGGGTTGTTAATAAACCGATCCCTATGAAAACAGCCATAAGATCGTAAGCGGTTTGCCAAGAGAACATTTCTGCAAACTTAAGGGCCCCATATCCTGACATCATCATGCCTAACCGATAACCTAAATAGGTTGAAGAAGCAGCAGATCCTTTTTGATCTTCATCAATAATTTCAATACGATAAGCTTCAACAACAATGTCTTGAATGGCGGAACAAAAGGAAACCCCAAAGGCCCATAATGCTGTGCCCAGGATGTGAGCCTGGGGATCTGAAGATCCAAGACCCATGAGCATGATTATAAGGGCGATTTGAGAAACAAAAGCCCAACTTCGTCTCTGTCCTAAGAGACGAAAAAGGAGGGGAATTTGTATCCTATCAACGATGGGACCCCAAAGAAACTTAAAGGTGTAAGGAATAGATACAATGACAAAAAGACCGATCGTGGTATTATTGAGTCCTGACTCTTTGAGCCAAATGGTAAGAGTTGAAAGTGTAAGCAAAAAGGGAAGGCCACTCGAGAATCCATAAAGAAAAATCGAGAGAATTCGCCTATCCCAAAAGGCTATTAAACTTCGATGCCACGTATAAATCAATTTCTACACTGTCCTTATAACAATATTTGTAAAGAATATAGCATAGGTTTTGGTGAAATTTATACTTTAAATAAAAAGATTCTAAAAAATTGATTAAGCAATCAGGGATTCAAGCAACGCGGTTTTACCTTTTGACCAAATTCTTTTATTTCTTGGAGACTCATTGATGCTTTTTGAGGGGTGATATAAGTTTTAAAGATTTTATTATAACAAGTTTGTTGCAGGTTTTTTGGGTTTTCTTCGAGTCTATATTCCTTATCAACCTTAAAGTCTGTAACTTCACCTCCCTTATAGTGGACATACCCTAAGCGACAGCTCATACAATCAAGAAGATCTGTCTTTTCTATGGGCTGCTTTTGTGAAATATTCAAAAGGCCCAAAGGAGTCACTTCTTTGTCATAAGAAAGAACCCCGTCTTTAAGCTCAACATTTGAAAGTCCACCCATCGCACGATCTCCTGTGTCCAAGGTCTCAATAAGTCGTAGAGAGTTATCATTTTTCTCAATCACTTGGATTTGCGTGAATTGGCCCGATCCTCCCCCCGACCATTTTACAAAAATCAAGTGATATGCAGGTTGCTTTAGATTTTCAAAATGTATTTTTCCAAGATATTGATAGTATAAGTAAGAGCCAGAGCTACCTTCAAACAAAGATTCATACCCAATAAACCCGTTTTTAAGTTCTTGTGAATTATAGGGTTTGTGGACTTTCTGGCATTGATCGGTTTTAAGGTCAAGAGGCTGGAAACGCGTAGCATTTCCATGGAAGTGATCTATGCACGCAGGCTCAATAGGCTTTCCTTGGAAAGAAAAGTTCTCTGAAGTAGGAAATTGGGGTGGAGTTCCAAAAGTCTTGTAAGGAAAAAATAAAAAACTACCCCCTATGAAAATAAGATAATTAAATTTGCTCATTTTTATCTCCTATTGAAGAGCTATCATTTTTTCTGAAGGTTGGGAAGAGGTTGAAATCTTGACACAGAATGGGGAAGGCCCTAAGGTTTAGGCCTCGGCAAGGAGGGGTGGATTTTTATAAATCCATACTCACACTATAAAAAACAGGGGGAAGAAAGTATGGAAAAAATAAAATTTATATATGTCTTTTTTCTTTTTCTTACTCATATGATCGGACCTTCACAGTCTTATGCTTTAACGAAGCCTGAATTTCTTGAGGAAGGTAAGACAGGGGTTTATTTACAGCGCGATACCCAGATTCCTATTGGGAAAATTGATGGCTCTGTGGAATCTATTGTTTTACCTAAAGGAACAACTGAAACAGAAATCGCTAGAGAAATTTCGGTGAAGAGAGAAGCCCTTGGCTTCCCTCGAAACATTCCTCTTTCACAAAAGGATGAATTCATTCAAGTACTTCCTTGGAAGATAGCTAAAGCAGAAGATCTAAAGACACCTGTGCCTGGAAGAATAACAAAGATATTTGTTAAAAAAGGCCAGGAGATTCAAACGGGAACCCCTCTTTATGAAATCGAGTGTATGAAGATGTATATAACCATAACATCAGAGATAGATGGAGTCGTGGATGGTATACATGCCGCTTCAAAAGAGAGTATGGACTGTGATTCAGTAGTTGTAAGTCTTATACCAAGAGCTTACGCTTGGCAGATTATTGATCAAAACGACATCGTACAAAATAAGGCCACTCTTTTATCTTTCTTTCCGTGGGGGACTCTTTCCTCTAGTGAAGGTTCTAGTGAACCATTTGCCGACCCTATAGCACAAGAAAATGTCCCTGAGCTTATTATTGCCCAAGGAGATATAAATGGAGCTTCTTCCTCTTTTGGAAATGATCTTGAGAGGGAAGAAGTGGATGAGAACTATGGGTCACACCTCAAAATTCCTGTTGCTGTAGGATTTGATGAGGGCTCACTTCAAGAAGTTCGGAATCTTTCTGTTTTTCCCCTACCTTTGCGAGTTGCCTTTTCTTCAGATACACCTCATGATTTCAAACCTCCAGCTTACACGGAAGGCTTTTGGAACATCATTGTAGGAGAGGCTAGGCAAAAACATGAAAATGAAAAATCCTTAATCTCTGAAGAAAAGGGAGGAATAAAAACATTTATAATCCATGCTCAAAAGAAAATAAAAGCTCTCACATCAGCCGAGGAAGGCAGTGAGCCCTTTGAAATCTCCTTATTAACTGTACTCAAGGGACTATTTTTCCTAAGCTTGCTTTTTGTAAGTGCTAAAATAGGAGAGCTCATTTTCTCTTATAGCGTAATGCGTAGGAAACCAGCCAAAACTAGTAGAGAGCCACACGCCTTAGCCAATGTCCGGTATATGAAAGCAATAGATCTGAATCAATTTGGAGAAGTTTCTAAACCACATAATGACAATTGGGAATGCCGGGTTCTACCTACACGAGCAAGGGGAAGTTCATAAAAGAAGCAGAAACTCCAATTATTCTATCTAAAGAGGAGCCAGTGATGGTCTTTCAACGCTTTGTTATCCTATGAGCTTATTTATCTAAGGCTTCCCTACCTTCTTTTTAAAGAATTTTTTTTGCATCTTTATTTTAGGCCGATCGTACAGCTATCCATACACACAAGGCCGGCTGGATAAAAACAGCCAACAAGACAACACTTCTTGTTCGGATTGTCGTCATTACGGCAATCGCCATGTCGAGGGACTCCAGAACAGATTTGAAGGTCTGTTATTGGTTGCGAATACTCACTACTGAGAGATGAGCACATGGCTCCATCTCCCCCGTGGCATATTCCAGCTGAGCCATCACTCTTCATGGCGCAGCAGCAGTAGGCGGTACTCCACCCTTCATTTGAATACAAGGTTGCTAGAAGGATGATGATGGGTAATATAAGGAAAATTTTTTTATTCATAATTTTCTCCCCATTATATTTAATTTCTTTTTATTTATAATAATTATATATCGCGATAAATCACATGACGATTTACTTGCATTTTTTAAATTATGGTGGCCTTGGGTTAAAAATTAGTTAACGTCTGAATCAGAGTCGGAAAAATCAACACAAGTGTCAGATTTGTTACTCAGGTATATTTAGATCAGCTGTAAAAAATTAAATCACGGCTCAATGTGAAGATGAAAATTTCTTTGGCATCAAATAATTTCCTTTTTTTCTTGCCGTTTTATCACTGCAAAAAGCATTGGCGTTAGCACAGGAAGCCAAACACTTGGGAAGGGCATTTTCAAGTTCCCAATCTAAAATAGCACATCCGCTACAACAATCGCAGACATTTTCTACTGTGCCTGTTGAAGTACATCCAACTTTCTTTGAGCTCCAACTCGAACCCGTTGCGCACAATGTTATCAGTGCAATACATCCTATAGTATAATATAGAAAATTTTTTTTTATTCATAATTTTTTCCCCATTATATTTAATTTCTTTTTATTTATAAAAATTATATATCGCGATAAATCACATGACGATTTTACTTACATTTTTTAAATTATGGTGGCCTTGGGTTAAAAATTAGTTAACGTCTGAATCAGAGTCGGAAAAATCAACACAGGTTCATGTTTTTCATCGGCTTATGCTTGTGAGGGGGATAAAATTTGAACAAATAAAAGAGATTGCAGACCTTGGATCAGCATACCCCAAGAGTGTTACAGTATTTTCCCTACGTCAATATCTTGTGGGTTGCTTTCATACCCATCGGGATCATTAAAGGGCAGCTCTTTGTACGCATGCTGAGAATAAAAAGAGTAGGCTTTGGGGGAAGATTGCGTGTGCAACGTTTTGATGCCTCGCTGTTTCAGCCAGCGTTCGCATAATTCCAAAAAATGCCCACCATAACCTTTATTTCTGAAAGCTTCATCAATAACAATGATCCGGAGAGCAGCCTTTTGGTTAGGCCAGAGGTGAATATGGGCATAACCTATAATTTCTGTTCCTCGATAAAGAACGAGATGGAGATGGTCTTTATGATCAAAGGTCCAACTATAAGGGTCTTTCATCGGGACTTTATCAAAGAAATATTTTTTGCGAAAAGCGCGTGCAGCTTTCCATTCATCGTAGTGGGTGCAAAGTCTCATGCAAAGCCCTTTAAATCCGGCTTTCTCTAATATTTTTTTAATGAAGGCATCTTTTCCTAAATTATATCCCCGGAACCTTCCGCTCAGTCTTTGATGTGAAGAAGCTTGGGAGATTAAGTTCAATTTTAAGGCAGCGTATTCATCCCGGGATTCAGGGTGGGCGCGTAAAAAATCTCGAAACAGAAGGTTAAGGTCAACCTCAGGATTTCCTTCTTCGTAAACATGAAGATTAACTTTGGGAAGAGTATCTCGTCTTGTGAAACCTTGTCGAAAGGGAATGTTGAATTCACCCTTGTATGTATATCCTGCTTTTTTCAAGCCAGGCGTTACGAGAGACATGTCGCTCACCACAAGGATAATGTCAAGTTTAGGTTTAGCACAAAGGCCTGGAACGGCTGTAGATCCAACGTGATGGATTGCAACCAAATTCTCTCCTAAAGCTCCTTTTATCTTAGTGGCTTCTTCTTCAAATAAAGTTGGCCAAGCAGGGTTATAGGAAACGACTTCGATCATGATTTAACCTGAGTTGGATGAAGACGGTGGTTTTCGTCATTGCGATGACGATAATCCATTGTTTTTATTAATAAAATTACAATCCTTATACAAAATTCAGGTTGATTTAACTTCTTTTCCATCCGGCAAAAATCCTTCTATTTAGCATCCTAAAATGTTTGAAATACTTGACCAAAGAAGCTTGCTCACCAAAAAATAAACGCAGACTTAGAAACATTTGAGAAGTGCGTTATTGATTTTTGAAGTGAATAGATTTAACATCCTTGAGTTTTTGTCTTTCTTTTGGATTATAGAAACTTAAAAAATATTTACAAATAATAAGTTAATAGAGGCTTTATGAGATGTCGAAGATTCTCCTCCATAATTTCACTCATTTTTATTCTCTTCTTTTTTTGTCTCAGCCTTCGCATACAAGATGCTTTGGCTATGCTCACTACAGAAGATTACGAAAAAAATCGTGTCATTGTGCGTGTTTGGCATTTTACAGGCATAAATCCAAATGAAGGAGAAAGGGTAGGACATGTTTCTGTTCAAATTCCTTCTTTTAAAGATGAAGAAGGAGGGTATATTAGTTTCTGGCCTGAGCGACAACGCAGGGCTTTTTTTGATCTAGTTCCAGGAAAATTTAATGGATTAATAAAAGACTATGATGATGAAGAGGCTCCTCCAGATACCATTGTAAGCTTATATACATTAAATCCTGGTAAGATTAAGGAACGGTTTTTAGAATTTAAAGAACGGGTAAAAAATGATTCAGACGGAAAAGAGACAGGTTGGGCTATATGTGGGGACTGTAGGTTTGTAAGTAAAGGTTCACAACAACATAGTTGCGCAAGCATAGCTTTAACATTATTAAAATCCGGGGATTTAAGTGATTTGTTTTTATCTTCAGTTCTTCCTACGAAACAGAAAGTTTCATACTCACTACAATCTCCAGCAGATAAAGTAGTTAAAACAAATCCTTCTATTGTTTGTCCTAATGATGTAGCTGACATTGCAATTAAAGCTCGTAAACTTGAAAGAACAACTTTCAATACAATTCAGAAAATTCCCCTTTATGAAGATAGGCTAGATTTAAGGAAAATATCTCCCTTTTATAAATATCATTTGGAAAAAGAAAGTCCTTATGTGCATGAAGCCCCTCCAGGGCTTTTAACAATAGTGTATAACACTGTTTGGAGAGAAATGTGGAAGAAGTTAGGATATGAGTAAACTTAATTATACTATTTATTTTTTTCTTTGTCTCTTTTTATTTTCTCCCGCGATCGCTTTAAATGAAGATGAACAAAGAGTCATTGTAAGAACATGGTATTCAAAACCAATAAAAAGTACAGAAGACGGGAAATTTGAACCTCCTGAAAGCGCAGGCCATGTTTCGTTGGATATACCATCAAAAAAAATCTACCTAAGCCTATGGCCAGATAGTTCTTTTCTCGTAGCTGATCCAATGACTCAACCTATAAGGGCGCACTTCATGTCATCTTATTATCATGATGTTTTGGAAATGGGGAGATCTGCGGATTCTGTTGTATGCCTCTATAATCTTAACCAAGATAAATTAAAGAATACGATAGCATCCCTTAGGAGAAAAACTAAATATTGGCTTTTATTATCAGATGTTATTGTAGATAATCAAAACGATAACGAAAGTCATAATTGCGCAACTATTGTACTTTCAGCATTATTAAAAACATTATTTGGAGAGAATTCATATACAACAAATGAAAGCTATTCAGGAGGCATTGGTGAGTTAAACGATACTTTTTTTGATTCTCAATCAAGATCAACCCTTTTAAATAGAATGTCAAAGAATCAGATTGCTGTTGATGAATATGGAATTAATTTCAAAGCCTGGGAAGAGAGTATTAAACAAGGAAAACCTTTATCCCCTTGTCCAAAAACTAGCTTAATAAGGCTCCCAGATACCACGACTCCTTGTACTGTTGATCTTTGGGTACGTAACTTAAGAGAACGAGAGAGAAAGAATTTCTTTGTTGATCTAGTTCCTGCTTATGTAGAAGCAGGAGATATTAAAGCAATAAACTATTCATTTGTGAGTCGAGAAAAAGAGATAGATAAATGGTCCTTATTATCTCCCTTCAAATTAATTGCCAGAACTTTTTGGCCATGGAGCAATAGTTATTTTAGTGAGCATCTTTTAATAATGGGCGGTAGTTTTTTTATTAGTGATTATCTTGATAAAAAAGGAGATAAAAGTACTATTGTTAATGCTGTAGTTAATGCCGCTGTGTCTACTTTTTTTGTGAGCACCTTTAATTTTTTAGGGAAGTTTATCACCGGAGGAATATATTTCTATCATTCAAAAAAAATAGTGACAAAAACTCTATAAACATCAAATGGCCATTTAATATTTATAAAGGTCATATTTTCCTTAGAATGTTGTTAAGTTAGGACTAAGAGCATATAGTTTCTAGGTTTTGCGGTGTCGTTTGTTACAAGGAATCATTACAAAATACAATATATAAGAGTCCTATTTAACAAATCTTAGCAAATGATCTTATAGAATTTTAGTTCACGAGGGAGATTTCAATTCGTTCTTTTGAACCACCTATGTTTTTTCTTTTTAAGAGGACAAATCCAACTTCGCTTGTAGATTTGACATGGGTTCCTCCACAAGGGACCTCAGCAAAGCCATCAATCTTCCAAAAACGTCTTTGATTATCAATGTCAGAAAAGCCAGTCATAATGGGTTTGTTCATTTTTATAATTTCATTGTACTCGTATAATATATCTTCAAAGATTGATGATATATTTTTATTAAAAATGAAATCGATCCGGGCTTTTTCTTCTGCAATACGGGCTCCAATTTTTTCAAGTCTCCATTTTCGCGTTACAAGCTCAAGAATAAGTTCCGCTGCAAAATGGAGGCGCATGAGCTTATATCTTCGGGGCCAATCAATTTCCATAACCACAGAATCTCCTTGTGAAAGCTCATGTCCATCTTCAAGCTCATAGTAAATGAGCTTTCCATCGATGTGCGAGTTAATGACGGGCAGTCCATTGATGGAGATCTTGTCGCTCTCTTGACCCCCTGAAAAGGAAAAGCCAATCGTTTCCTCAAGTAAAATTTGGCTCCCGTAAACTGATGCCACCTTTGTGATTAAGCGTTGTTGATAGGGATCTTCCCAAAAAATTTTTCGCATGGTGTTGTTTCCTTAAAGGGGCAAAAAAACGGCTTTAATTATAAAAAGCTACTGAAGAAATTCAAAGTGTTTCTCACTTTTTTCTAGACATTTCAGCATGTTTATATGATCATAGAATCAATCGGGAAGGCCATAAAATAAACCAATGAAAACTGATTATAAGCCAAATAGGCATTCGTTCCTTTTTATCATTTTTATTGTCATCGTTTGTGTTATTGGGTTAATCACCCTAAAAAATTTTTTTCATGAAGGCGGGGAGAAAAAGGAACAGGTTAAAACTGTTGCTGCTTCAAAAGTAATTCGCACAGATCTTTCTCATACTGCCACATTAAGTGCTGAGCTTATTCCTTTTACGGAAGCCACTCTCTATGCAAAGGTTCCAGGGTATTTAAAAGAAATTAGGGTTGATATTGGGGATCAAGTAAAATCTGGAGAAATTTTGGCTATTCTAGATGTTCCCGAACTTGAAAATATCCTTGCTAAAAACAAAGCTGCTTTAGATCAAGCTAAACTCGACTATACGAGAATAATGGGTGTGAGTAAAAAACGACCAGACCTTATTGCCCAAGAAACCGTTGATAAGACAACAGAAGCTTATAAAATTGCACAAGCAAGTTATGAACATTCGAAAACGATGCATAATTACTCTGTCATTACAGCTCCATTTGATGGCGTTATTACTCAACGATTTGTGGATGAGGGAGCAATGATTCAGGAAGGAACCAATACAAATACTCAAGCTATTCCTGTTGTTCATATTGCAGATAATGATAAATTCCGATTAACTTTTCCTGTTCCCGAGTCAATTGTTTCGCAAGTAAAACCAGGAAATCAGGTAGACATAAAAATTATTTCAATTAACAAAAACCTTAAAGGAACAGTTGCTCGTATTGCAAATCGAGTCAGTACAGATACACGCACCATGGAAACACAGGTTGATGTTTATAATAACCCTTCTTTGAATTTGGCGCCGGGGATGTATGCTTCTGCAAAGTTGTATTTAGAAAAGAAAGAGAATGTATTGGCGCTTCCTGTTCATGCTGTGGAAATAGTGCCTGCTCCAAATGTATGGCTAATTAACAAAAATAATGAGATTGAAGAGCGCCCCGTGACTCTTGGCATTCAGACACCAGAGATGATTGAAATTCAAAGTGGTCTTAACGAGGGGGACTTAGCTGTTTATGGAAGTCGCAATAACCTTTCACTTGGAATGAAGGTAAATCCAAAAAGAATAGAGATGGAAAAAGGCTCCAAGACAACATTGAACGAGGAAAATAACTAAAATGGACTCCCCAAAAAAAGATCTCATTGAAAGCTTAAGCCATTACTCGACGCCCACAATTTGTAACGCCATAGAAGGGCTTAAGTCTCGCTTGCGAAATGAAGGGTATACGATCAATGCAAATTTGACAAATCATAATCCTCAGCCTCAATCAATGGTTGGATACGCAATTACCCTTAAGATGCGTACATCCAATCCTCCCATGAGAGGTCAATCTTATGTAGACCGCGAGGATTGGTGGGAGAAGGTTTTATCTCTTCCTTCTCCCAGGATAGCTGTTATTAAAGATATAGATACGCCCCCAGGAATAGGGTCTGTTGTTGGGATTGTTCACGCCTTAATATTTAAATCACTGGGTTGTATTGGTATTGTTACAAATGGAGCTATAAGGGATGTCTCTTTAATAACAAAAGAAAAAATGCATATTTATTCAAGTAAGCTGGTTCCCTCACATGCTTACTCACATATTGTTAAAGTTGGTGCTCCTGTTGAGATTGCTGGCCTTACCATAAAACCAGGTGATTTGTTGCACGGTGATCTTAATGGGATTGCTTCAGTTCCCATAAAGCACCTCGAGAAGGTTCTCCAGAATGCAAAAAAAATCCACATCAAAGAGCAAAAAATTATTGACTTTTGTCAGTCAAAAAACTTCACGTTGGCTGAATTAAAAGAACTTATAAAAGAGTATGAAAAATAAATGGCCCGATTTTCTATAAAATACCCTTATTTTATAGTTGTTTGCTGTTTAATCCTTTGTGTTTTGGGACTTGTTGGTCTTGCCCGTCTACCAGTGGACCTCTTTCCAAAAATAAAAATTCCAGTTGTTGTTATTGCAACTTTTTATAATGGGATGCCTCCTGAACAAATCGAAACAACTATTACAGGAAGATTTGAGAGGTTCTTTACCCTCGCAAGCAACATAGATCACATTGAATCAAGTTCCCTTCCGGGTATAAGTATTATCAAAATTTTCTTTCAACCGGGGACCGATGGAGATTTAGCCGTTGCAAACGTTGCAAATCTTGCCATGGCTGACCTTGCTCGTTTACCTGTGGGGACCTTGCCTCCCATTGTCTTAAAATTTGACGCCTCTAGTCTTCCCGTTTGTTTGGTCTCCCTTAAAGGAAAGGATTTAACTCAAGCAGCTCTTCGAGATGTAGGCCAGTTTAATATTCGGGATCAAATTGCAACTGTTCCTGGATCCTCCGTGCCTCTTCCTTTCGGGGGAAAATATCGACAAATTATGGTTTATGTAGACCCAATAAAATTAGAATCCTATCAATTAAGTGCCATGGATGTGGTCCGTACAGTCAATGATTCAAACCTTATTCTTCCTGTAGGTTTTGCTTATCTTGGACAAACTTATTATAACTTGTTTAGTAACGCTCAAACCACACTTGATGAACTTAATAACATACCCATAAAGACAATTGGGACTTCCTCGGCCATGGTAAAGGACGTGGGGTATGCTCAAGATAGTTCACAAATTCAAACAACTATGGTGCTGATTGATGGGAAGGAGTCTGTTTATCTTCCCATTCTTAAACAAGGGGGTGAATCCAATACAATTGCCATTGTTGATGGGATAAAGGAGATTTTGTCTCATGTTGTTGATGTTCCTAAGCAATTGATAACAAAGGTTGTTTTTGATCAATCCATATTCATTAAAAGTACTATTAAAAGCCTTGTTTATGAGGGTTCTCTTGGCCTTGCTTTGACTGGAATTATGATTCTAATCTTTTTGAGTAGTTTCCGGGCAACGATTGCGACATTTTTTTCTATTCCTCTTTCGGTTTTGGGAACATTTGCGATTTTGGCATTAGGGGATAACTCCATTAATACCATGATTCTCGGAGGTTTGGCTCTTGCATTCTCACGCATCATTGATAATTCTGTAATCGTTTTAGAAAACATCTATCGCCACTTAGAATTGGGGGAAAGCCCTAAAGTGGCCGCTGCAAAAGGAGGACGAGAAGTAGCTCTCCCTGTTCTTTCTGCAACACTTACTGCCAGCATAGTATTTCTCCCCGTTGTGCTTCTTTATGGTGTTAGTAAATATCTTTTTAGTGCCCTAGCTCTTTCAACGGTAATTGCTCTTTTAGTCTCTTACATTGTTGCTATGACAGTCGTCCCTCTTTTTTGTGCTACTTTTTTAAAATCGAAAAATGAGCCCAATCCCACCGTAAATGGGGGAGGCCAATGATGAAAATATCCTCTTTTGGTGAGTGTTTTTCCGAATGGTTTGACAGGAAATTTAAGGATCTTCTTAATTTCTATGAAAGGAATGTCAAAAAAATCCTAAGTTTACCCTTGCAATCACTCATCCTCCTGTTGGGTGGGATTATCCTAAGCTTTGGCCTAATTCCATTTATAGGCATTTCTTATTTTCCTCTCACTGACTCAGGATTTTTTATCATCAATATAAAAGCCCCTACAGGTACACGTGTTGAAGCAACAGCCCAAGAGGTTAAAAAAGTTGAAGATATTATAAAGCGTGTTGCTAAGGATGATCTGGAAATGATTGTCTCTAATATTGGGATAACACCCGATTTTACGGCTATGTATACCAGCAATACCGCTTCACACACGGCCTTTACTCAAGTAAATTTAAAAGAAAGTCGGAAGGAAAGTACAGCTCACATCATAGACCGCATCCGTCCCATCCTTCAACAAGAGCTGCCGCAACTCAGGGTTTATTTTCAATCTGGAGGTCTTGTGGATGCTATCGTTAATCAGGGGGTTCCTGCTCCAATTGATGTTCAAGTGTCCGGGTTTGATCTTAAAAAGGTCTATAAGATTTCCTCTCTAATTGCATCTAAAATGAGTGCTCTTGAAAGTGTAAGAGATGTCTTTATCCCTCAGGACATCGATGCTCCATCTTTGATGCTTGATATTAATCGGGAATATGCCAGCGAATTAGGATTAAGCCCCCAAGAAATTGTTCGTACTGTTATTACATCTCTAACATCCAATCAGATGATAGCCCCAAACTATTGGATAGATCCTAAGAACGGAAATGACTATTTTTTAACAGTTCAGTATCCAGAAGGAAGCGTGAATACGTTGCAAGACCTTAAAAGTATCCCTTTGCGTTCACCTAAAGGGCAAAATACGGTTTATTTAGATTCTGTAACCAACATTAAACCCTTTGTTTCTCCAACAGTTGTGACGCATTATCAATTGCAACGCGTGGTTGACATTTATGTTTCTCCAAAGGGGGAGGATTTAGGTCGTATTTCCAAAGAAATTAATAACATTCTTAAGCAAATTAAAGTACCTGAAAATATCACGGTAGAAGTGCGGGGATTAGTTGAGAGTATGCATACTTCATTTAAAAGCTTCGGAGTTGGCTTAATGCTTTCGATTTTACTTGTTTACCTTCTACTTGTGGCACAATTTAAATCTTTTTTAGATCCTCTTATTATTTTGCTTGCAGTCCTTCCTGGAATAACAGGAACCATTCTTATTCTATTTTTTACAAATACAACATTCAATATTATTTCTCTCATGGGAGTTTTAATGATGATTGGTATTACGGTCTCAAACTCTATTTTGATAGTGGAATTTACGCATCGTTTGCTTGAGGATGGCTTGAGTTTAACCGAGTCTGTTATTAATGCTTGTAAGATAAGACTCCGCCCCATATTAATGACATCCTTTGCCACAATTGTTGGACTTCTTCCCATGTCATTAGAGTTAAGCTCGGGAAGTGAAACCTATGCGCCCTTGGCAAGGGTTATTATTGGTGGATTGAGTGTTTCAGTTGTTATTACAATTTTTCTGATTCCTGCGGCAACCCTTGTGATTTATCAGGGGCGTTCATTACCGAAGACTAAAGGAATGGAAGTGACTGAGTAGGGCAATGGCAACAGTAATTTATTTTTTAAATAGCATCAAAAAAGAGTTTTTGTGTCTCATAGCGATTTATTTTGGCTTGTTGGCAGATAGCTTTATGTGTGCGGCAGCTGAAAGTTGTTTGAGGGAACCCACTCCCCTTTCCCTTAACCAAGCTATTGAGATTGCTTTAAAACAACACCCCGACATTTTATCGAGTCAATTTCGCATTGGGGCAGGGGAGGAAGAAGTCATTCAAACAGAGTCTAGATTTTTTCCGCAGATATATGGAGATGGTGGTGCTGTGTACGCAAAAAATACAAAGACTCGAGCTGCTGCTATAGGAGGAATCACCAATCCCCTCGTTCTGAAGCACGTATCTTATGGAGTCGTAGTCAACCAACTTATTACAGACTTTGGTCGCACGAGTAACCTTGCAAGTGCTGCAAAATCAGGCGTTGATGCAAAAATTGCAAGATCACTTTCAGTTCGTGACCAGGTTATATTTCATGTTACCAATGCTTATTATAATCAACGGCTTGCACAGGATATCCTAAAAGTTGCTTATGAAACCCTTGAGGTCCGCACCTCCTTTTTTGAAAAAATTCAGCTATTGTATCAAGAGAAGTTAAAAGCCGGATTTGATGTAAGCATTGCAAGGCAAAGTGTTGATGAAGCCAAAGTGCTCATTCTGAATGCTAAAAATGATCTAGAGGATGCCCAAGCTGAACTATCGCAAGCATTAGGGTATGGGGAGTTAAAGTGTTTTTCTCTTACTGAAAAAGTAACAGTAGAACCATACAATACTAAACTTGACCCCCTTCTAAAGGTTGCAAAGGAGCTTAATCCTGAACTTATTTCATTAAGGGCTGTGGTTTTAGAAAAGAAATTTCAATATGAATCCGCTCAAGCTGAAAATTATCCGACTGTTAATGCCATTGGGTATGCAGGTATGAACCCAGTTCGAGAAAAAAGTGAGATGAATTCTTCTTATGCTACAGCGGGGGTAGCTGTTGATGTCCCAATCTTTACAGGAGGTCGAATTACCGCTGAAGAAAAACAAAGGTTTTTTGAAATGAAAGCTGCTGAGAAAGAGTTAATTGCAAAAGAAAATCAGATTATGCGGGATGTTCGACTTGCTTGGAATAATGTGCAAAGTTCCTATCAAAATATTGACGTTCTCAAGGAGCTCTTTTTAAATGATGTAAAAGCTTTAGAGCTCGCACAAACAAGCTATGAATACGGATTAATATCCATTGTGGATCTGGTGCAGGAGCAACTGAAGAAAACTCAGGCAGAGATTTCATACTCAAAAGCTCGCTATCAATATTTGGTAAACCAAGCGCTCTTGAGACTTCTTTTGGGCGATAAGGCCGAACTAGTAAATAATAACCTAAATCGGTTTAACAATAGCTTATGTGAAAAGGGTTAAGCAGTGCCTTAGTGTAGCTATATGTAGCTTTTGTTGCGGGGAACTAGCAACTGCAGTCTTTATAAGCATAGAAATTAGTGGGGGTGGTCATTGACCTTTTGCCTTCCCGTGGAAGTTCTTTAGCAGCCCCCTGCTGCATTTATGATGAGGGGAAAATATACTTATAATAGTCTTAAAAAAGAGTTGATTTTTCGATTATTTATCAGGTGCTTTTTATAGGCGATCCTCGGCTTTTTTATGGAGGATCTTTTAATTCACATTCATAGGAGTCTTCTAATGCTAGGGGCGTCTTCACAACCAAATCGGTTATGGTCTATAATCCAATTGTTAACTCAAATTATTTCACCTGGCTGTAAACAAAAATTTATAACGTTTTTCGTTGAGGGCAATAATTGATCCAAACAACTCGAAAGTTTATTATTGCTAATCTCATCCTTCTTTTTTCTTTTGCTCCTTCTGTTGCGATGGAGGCTTCAGATTCAGAAGACGATCCACCTCGACAATCCTTTTCTTTGTCTCAAGAAGATTTGGGGCTTTTCGAAGATACCCAACTTGCCCAAACTCCAAGAAAGAGATTACGAAAATATAGAGAAGTAAAGCAATCCCAACCCGCACATCAAACCTCTTTCTCTCTTAATTTTTCTCAAGAAAAACCATCTTCTTCAACACCTAAGAATTTAAAGGAAGAGGAAACTGAAGAAGAGGAAACTGATGAAGAGCTCATTTCAATTCTCTGTACGATTAATAATGCTTTCATGGAAACGAGTGATGAAGAAGAGAAAGAACAAAACTCTCAGCTAAACGAAGAAGACCTTGGATCCTTTCCGAAAGAGGAGCCCTCGTCTAAGCTAATACGACGGAAACCCTTAAAAAAAAGAAAAGATCCAAGTGAGCCCAGCAAAGAGCAAATTGAGGCATTTAAGAAAAACCTTGGGCGTACTAATGGACTATCTACTTGCGGGCCATCTCTATCGAGTGGGAGCTTTACTCCAAAGGATGACAGCGACGATGAAGAATTATTCTCTGAAAAAACAGCTCTTTTTTTGGAAAAATTTAAAAAGTTTCCTGAGCCAGTTATCAAAGTAGGGACGATATTAAAACTGCTTGCTAATGTCTATCTAGGAAGGCTTGATGAAACGGCTAACATCTTTGTACCTCGGTGGAAGCTAGATCTAGTTACACCAGAAGGCGAGATCAAGGAAGATTCGGACTTTTTTTACACCCCAAAAAAAGAGCTTTGTATTTTTGCAAGTGGAGGACTCCAGAACGTTTGGGAAAAGAATGTGGCTCACATTTATCATCTCTTTTTTAATAAGGAGGTAAAAATAATCCGTTCTCGGTGGCTGCAAAATCATCTTTTTAGAGACAAAGGAATTCGAAAGGATTTTGAAGAAGAATTTCGAGAAAGAGAAACAAAACTCCATTCAGAATTTTATTATGATCTTTTTTTTCAACATTTTTTTCTGCCAAACCTCCCGGACATTTTAAAGAGGTATAAAGACGTCCAGCTTGTGGGGCTTACAGTATATGCTTTTAGTTGGTGGGATGTATGTAATGGCTGTGATGAGATTTTGACAAAACATCAGTTGCTTTTGAATAAGCTCAATCCCCCTGCTAAAATACAATACAAAATAGCGGCCACGCGGAGATATAAACATCATTATCCTCAAGGGTCTGTTGTTGAAGGTGCACGTATACTAGACTTTTACGAAACCAAAGCTTGGGAGCTCATTTGGGGAAAAGTATCAGAGTATGTGAATAAATCTTTTCCTAGCGAAGATGAGAAGGACACTTTTTGGACAAAAACAAAGGATGGACTTGAGTTATGTAAATGGTTAGGGCAAACATTTGCAGAAAACGTTGTGGGGCCAGATGGTAGGAAAGCCATTGCCCTAAAAAGGGGAGATATTTTAAGGCACTACCAAGAAATAACTGAAGAGGATACCGAAGGACTTGAGTCTCTTCTGACATACCTTCGGGAAAAAAATTGGGAACTATCTTGTTGGTATAGACATCATTTTCCCGATATTATCCAAAAAAAGTGGAAAAAGCATTGGCATCAACTCGTTATACCCCACTTTGGTTGGGAAGTGGTGCAGGATTTTCATAATGAGAGTTCTGACGATTGTGAGATGTGTGGGTATAAAGGTATCTTTAATACAACCTGGATATTTAATTCAAAATATAGAGTTTCAAAAAAGTTTTTAGATTTTTCTGAAGATGAACAAAGATTGAGAGAGCCATTAGGAGAGGGGATCAACATTCCTTTTGATGAGCTTCCTCCTGTTTTACAACAGAAAAGAAAGCAATCACTTTGTGTGGGGTCTGAGTGCGTTCAAGTCCTTTGTTGTACTCGAGAGGATATAGAAAAATGGCGAATAGACAATCCAGATGAGGACATTGAAGCCAGGTGGCACGAAATGGATGAGCGGATGACCAATGATGAGCTGCTTGAAAAAGCAGAAAAAGAACTTAAGAAAAGACAGAAAGAAAAGAAAAATAAGAAAAAAGAGACGAAAAAGAGAAGAAAGAAAAAAACATAGGATACGAACCCATGGTTTTCCTTCCTTCACCTCATTATTTTCCCCTTAACATCTACCATCTCTTGGATTACCTTGGCAAAGGGATCGTTATCAAAGGAGCATTCAATGGTGCTAAAAACTCGGAAATTAAACACTCCTCACCACCAAGCAACCATTGATTGTTATAATCAACAAGCTGATGAGTATGGGGCGCGCTTTCTTAGTCTTGATACGAAGGAACATTGCCAAAGGTTCCTCGGCTTTCTTCCCGAAGAAGCCCATATCTTGGATGCAGGGTGTGGCCCGGGGCGAGATACGAAGTATTTTTTGGACAATGGTTATCATGTTACAGCTTTTGATGCAGCTGAAGAGTTCGTGAAGCAGGCTCGTGCTCATACGAACCATCCGATTTTGCACATGAGCTTTGATTACGTCACATTTAAAGAAGAATTTGATGGGGTTTGGGCAATGGCCTCTCTTCTTCATTTGAGTCGTGAAGAATGCTTTGAGGTTTTCCAGAAGAACCTCGTCCCCGCTTTAAAACTCCAAGGAGTGCTTTATTGTTGCTTTCTGGAGGGGGAAGGAGAAAGAATGGCTCGAGGTCGTTATTTCATGGATTATACAGAAGAAGCCCTGCGGGCCCTTTTCAATCAATTGGAAACAGTTACGATCCTTGATATTTGGGTTCAAGAAGATCAGGCACCTGACCGAAAGGGACGAAACTGGGTCAATGGATTGGTGCGGAAGAGAATTGGCTAGGAAAGTGATTCTCATAAAAGGAATACAAATGCTGCACATTGCTATCCTTTACTATTCAGGTTCAGGTCACACCAAAAAGCTGGCTTCTTTCATCTGTGAGGGGACTCGAGAAGTGCCAAACATTGAGGTTTCTATAATCGACATTGAAACCCTAACAGAGGAGGGACTGGAGTATTTACATAAGGCTCATGGAATCATTTTTGGTACCCCAACCTATATGGGATCGATGGCAGGAAGGTTTAAGTTATTCCTTGAAGAAACGAGCTCTTTATGGGTGAAACAGAAGTGGGCGGATAAGATTGGAGCAGGGTTTACCATTGGGACTTCTCCTAGTGGAGATAAGCTGAATACATTAATCTCCCTCTCACTCTTTGCTGCTCAACAAGGAATGGTTTGGGCTGGATTTAATCATATAGGAAGCCTTTATACGGAAGATAATATGGCTATTAACAATGATGGATCTTGGTTAGGCCTTATGGTGACGTCGCACCACGATAAATCCCAACTTATAAGAAAAAGGGATGAAACATCCGCAAAGCTATTCGGAAAACGCATAGCAGAGGTTGTGAAGCGTTGGCATACATAGGGCTGTCTTACAAATTAATACAGCTTATGTCATTTTAACTTGTATTCTATTGTTCTTGTCAAAATTCCTCTTCTTTGAGTGAGGGGTTTGAGGAGAGACCGAGCTTGCGTGGATGGTTCAATCTCCTGAAAATCTTATAGAAGAAAAAGAAGAGCTCGTATGAAGGGGGCTAGACAGGATTATTTTTTTCGAAAATCAAGGGAGTCTCTGAGCTAGGCTATATCGAGGTTATTTTGAATTAAGTGTTACATGAAGCTCTTTAAGAGCGGGAAAATATTGCTGGAGTATGCTGATAATTACAAAACTATATTTCTCAAGAAAGTAAGCTTCTTCCTCTGTTTGACAAGAGAGATTTACTCGTTTTTCTTGAGAGGAAAATGTTCCTAACTCACTACTCCAGATTTTTAGAACATACCGAGGCCCCATCATACTTGCAACTTCAGTACATACGTATTTCCATAAGGGGTCTTTGATGGGGGAAATAAAATACATAGCCTGAGAGTAAAATTCATCGGCTAGAGTGTTTTTGTTTTGCGATTTTTCGTGAGAAAAAATAGAGGTTCTGCGGGAGGCTCTGCCACTTATTCTTCGCCTCTCTAAAAGCATATCGTTGATTACGTGTGAGATCTTCTCCTAGATCTAGGTCTATCATGATGGCATGCGATGAGTTAGATATAAGTGTAGATAAAACAAATGCGTGCATTATCTTATTCTTTATTCCATTCATAATTTTTTTCTCCTAATATTTAAAATGTATGATTTAGACGGTTTTTAAGTTCACAAATATTTCATTCGGTATAGCGTAGGCTCCTGTTCATAAATGAGGAGCCTACCCCATTCTAGTTAGCCATGATTTGTTTGGTTGTATTTAGGGTTCTGTCCGCCATGGCTTTTTCTATAAATTTTTAAGGATGCTTTTTCTGCTCTAAGGGCTCCTTCCCTTGTTTTTGCATTGCCTATTTTCCTCATGTGCGTGAACCTCTTCCCATCTCTCAAATGTTCCATCCCTCTTCGGTACAGGTCATTTGTCTGGCCTCGATAAACGACTCTATATCCGTCTTTGAGTTCATAATTGTAAAAATCTCTATCCCCCGAAGCGAAGCAGCTCTGCTCTTGAAAGAAGAATAAAGAAGCTATTAAAGATAAATGTATTGCTTTTGTCATTTGAGTTTCCTTTCACTTAAGATTGTTCAAATTTAACCAGAGTTTTTCTCTAGCAAAACAGAGCATGATTTAAATTATCATTGTTACATATCCTGGAAGTTCCACCAGGGCGGACACCCAAGGGAATATTCCCCAGTATTTTTCCGATGCACGCAGATATTTAATGTTGTAAAGTTTGTAAACGCCAATTGAGAATAGTTTGCTATTTTTAAGAAAAGGGTAGTTTTAATCACTATGCGAGATAAAGAACCAAACTTTTTTCCAGAGAACCTCCTCGACCAACTAAGAATAATAAATGGGATAAAATTTACTCATCGGGAAGTTGATATTCTTGCCTTTCTTATTTGCGGAAGAGCCGTAAAGAAAATTGCTTCTTTTCTTTCTATTGCTCCAAAAACTGTAGAAAATCACACTCATAACATCATGATAAAACTTGGGTGCAATTCTCGAGAAAGTATCATTGATTTTATTGAAAAATCTGACAAGCTTTTGATTTTAAGGAAATATTATGCAACTTTGTTAGCATACGCTTCGTTTGAAAAGTCTCTGAATGAAGTTGCCCAATTGACGAAAGAAAGAACTTTTTCTTGTATTCTAACGTATTGGGAAGAGCAGGATTCAAACCTTCTTGCCAGCTCACTTGAAAAATCATTAAATCTTGCGAAAATTAATGTTTCGACCGTTCTCCGTACTTCTTCTCAATCTCTTGAATCGCTTTGCAAAGAAAGCTACGTAATTTACATTATGCCGAAAAATCAAGAAGGGCATATCCTAGATAGACAAGAAAGTGCTTTACTCTCAAAGTATGCTAGTAGCCGGGTCCTTTTGTTTTTTCCTGGGCGGCGAGAATCTATAGAGGTCCTCAAGAATTTTGAAACAGATAGCTCTTTAGATTATCTAACGCAAAATTGTTATCTTTTAAGAACCTGCTGCAAAAGTGTTTGAATGAAGAAGGAGGTTAGAGCGGGAGTTAAAATTGACAAGAAGGGAGGGAAATA
>DAIDHR010000011.1 GCA_027459605.1 Alphaproteobacteria bacterium | reverse complement strand
TTAACCGATGTTTCTCCCATTCTTCAAAGGCCTTGCAAAATTCGTCGATGCAAAAAAATAATGCTGTGATATTATATCTCATTGGCTAAGCTCCCTTCTTATTTTTGCAAGTTTAAGAAAGGCTTAGCCTACCATATTTTTTATCCCTTATCCAAAACTCAGGTTTCATAAGATGTATTATCTTCCATTTGAGGTTAATAAAGTCTTAATCATTTAAGCCAGCATGTTGCTATAGCGAGAACACTTTAAGAACGAACTAGAAAGGTGGAAGCTGAAAGTCTAAAATAACAATAAAAGGCCAGGGGAAAGTGGCTTACGGCGTAGACTTTCATAGGTGTGATTAATGACCCCAGGGGAGAGAATAAACTTATCCACCTCATTCATAAAATTTCAGGCTAAGGTCCAGGCTTTTTAAGTTTAAAGAAGGTGTAAGAAAGGGTGATTGTATCTACGTCATCCAGGGTAGGATCTTTTACAATATCGGGGTCGATGAAGAACTCCACTGGAAAATCTGTCTCTTGCCCTCCTTCCAGATGTTGTTCGATAAAACAAAAACAATCAACCTTATTAAAATAAATTCCCACCTTATGAGGAGTGACATTATAGGTCGCCATGCCAACGGTGTGGCTAGGAGATAGGTTTTTTCCATGGTAAAAGGCAAGCCCAATCTCACCAGCTCTGACCTTAATTTCCTTCTGGAGTGGTTTAAAATCCCAGGGAAGCTCGGTATGTGTATCGGCATTAAATCGGATGGTGATGACTCGATTTTCAATCCGGTTAGGACGAATTTTAGCAACTTGTGTTGTCCCTCCATGGCCTGTCTTTTCACAAAACATCCGATAAAGGGCCGATGAGGCAAAGCTTAAAGCTAACATCCCTGAGGATAAGCCAATAAGAATAACAAGAGTTGACCGATTCTTTTCTTTCACTTCATGTACACGACAGACGCAGCATAAAATAAGAGGGCAAGCCCCAAGAGAGCCCAAAAGAGGGCCTTGTTTTTGGAATCCCTTATTCCCTTCAAGAGTTTATGTGCTTTTTTATTCTTTTCTTCTCTCATCCCAACCTTTTTTTCTGGGCCTGATCCCTGAAGTCAACATAACACAAAGGAAATGGCGGAAAAGGCCAAAGAAGATTTGATGAACTTATCCCCCACCATTGCCGCAAATAATAAAAATAAATACACAATGGAATAGAAAAAAAGCCTCAAGCCATTCCTTGGATTTTGAGATCGTTTCACGTAAATCCCTAATGCTAAAAAAAGAATGCCTAAAATAAGGGCAATGCCCCCATAGATCATTCCTAAATCACCTTGATAAACAGGAAAGAGGGATAAAGGAATCAAGATCAAAATATACAAAAGAATTTTGTTCTTTGTAGTTTCAGCTCCTGCAACAACAGGGAGTATGGGAATATTTGCCTTCGCATAATCTTCGTGCCGATAAAGAGCAAGAGCCCAAAAATGAGGGGGAGTCCATAAAAAGATAATAGAAAATAAGATCCAGGGTAATAGAGTTGTTCCATTCATAACAGAAGCCCAGCCAATCACAGGGGGGAGGGCTCCTGCTGCCCCTCCAATTACAATGTTCTGGGGTGTTCCCCGCTTAAGCCATATCGTATATACCCCGACATAAAACAAAATCGCAAGGGCGAGGTAAAAAGCAGACCAAAAATTAACGAGTGTATACATTACAAGAACAGACCCCACCGCAAGAGTTACCCCAAAGCCAAGGGCTTCTCCCGGCTGAATTCTTCCTTGGGGAAGAGGCCGATTTTTGGTGCGCTCCATGAGGGCATCAATATCCCGCTCGTACCACATGTTGATAGCACCAGCAGCTCCGCTTCCTACAGCAATGCAAAGAACTGACGCCACTACCATAACCGGATGGATAGGCCCGGGGGCCAATAAAAGCCCTACAAAACCTGTAAACACTACTAAAGACATGACCCGAGGCTTCAAAAGCTCCCAATAGTCATACGCTGTGGCGGCGGATGCAATCGGTAAACAAACAGCTGCTTGTGATGTCATTCTTACGATACTTGAGGTTGTGTTTCAAAGGTATGAAAAGGAGCGGGCGAGGGTACTGTCCATTCGAGCGTGCTTGCCCCCGTCCCCCAAGGGTTGGCAGATGCCTTTTTTCCCCATTTAAAGGCATGAAAGACAATATAGGCGAAAAAAAGCCCCGCCGAAAACGTCAGGATCGACCCTAATGAAGAGATATAGTTCCACCCAGCATAAGCTTCAGGGTAATCCGGAATACGTCGTGGCATCCCTGCAAGGCCTAAAAAATGCATAGGGAAAAAAATCATATTCACGCCTATAAATGTAAGCCAAAATTGGAGATTGCCCATGAACTTTGAAATCATTTTTCCAGTCATCTTGGGAAACCAATAATAGAACCCTGCAAAAACCCCAAAGAGGGCTCCCATGGAAAGAACATAATGGAAATGGGCCACCACAAAGTAAGTATCATGAAGAGAAATATCCACGCCTCCATTGGCAAGTGTTACTCCTGTAACGCCCCCTATCACAAAAAGAATGATAAAACCAATCGCATAAAGCATAGGCGTTTCAAAGATGAGGGAGCCTCCCCACATCGTTGCAATCCAACTAAAGACTTTAATTCCTGTTGGAACGGCAATAATAAGCGTTGCAGCTGTAAAATAAGCATTCGCATTCACATCTAACCCGACGGTAAACATATGATGAGCCCAGACCACAAAACCAATCATGCCGATGGCTACCATAGCATAAACCATCCCTAAATACCCAAATACCGCTTTTCGGGCAAAGGTTGAAATAACCTGACTTACAATGCCAAAGGCGGGCATGATCATAATGTAAACTTCAGGATGGCCAAAAAACCAGAAGAGGTGTTGGAAAAGAATGGGATCTCCGCCTCCCGCTGGCTCAAAGAAGCTGGTTCCAAAACCTCGGTCTGTTAACAACATAGTAATGGCACCTGCGAGGACAGGAACAGCCAAAAGCAATAAAAAGGCTGTTACGAGGATTCCCCAAACAAACAAAGGAAGCTTATGCATCGTCATCCCAGGAGCCCTCATATTGATGATCGTTGTAATAAAGTTAATCGCACCAAGGATAGAGGAAGCCCCTGCTAAATGAAGGCTCACAAGCATAAAATCAACAGCTGCATCGGGATGGCCTACACTGCTTAAGGGGGGGTAAAACGTCCACCCAGTTCCTGCCCCTGATCCCACCACAATAGAAAGGGTTAAGAGAATAAGTGAGGGAATGAGGAGCCAAAAACTAATGTTATTGAGGCGGGGAAAGGCCATATCAGGAGCCCCAATCATTAATGGCACAAACCAATTTCCAAAGCCTCCAATCAAAACAGGCATGATAAAGAAAAAAATCATCAGAAGGCCATGGGCCGTAAGAACCACATTATAAATTTGAAACTCTTGCCCCGCAAGAATCGTCCCATGAGGATGAGCCAGCTGCAGCCTGATCAGAAGGGATAAGGTTGCACCAAAGAAAGCTCCAAATGCCCCGAAAATAATATACATTGTTCCGATATCTTTATGATTCGTCGATAAAACCCATCGTCTCCATCCCGTAGGATGGTGATCATCGTGAACGTAATCAGCAGTTGTTGCATAGGACATGTTTTCTTTATCCTCCAGTCTGGGCTTGGGGAGGGTTTTTCTTTGAAGCAATCCACTGGTCAAATTTATCCTTTGAAACGGCCTCCACAACAACGGGCATGAAGGCATGCTTAACCCCACAAAGCTCGGAGCATTGACCGTAATACACTCCCTCTTTCTTAACGTTAAACCATGTTTCATTAAGCCTGCCGGGCACACTATCTCGTTTAACTCCAAAAGCAGGAACAGCCCAGCTATGTACCACATCGGAAGAGGTTGTAATCACGCGCACGTTTGTATTGACTGGAACAAAGACTCGGTTATCCACCTCGAATAAACGAAGTTGCCCTGGCTTAAGTTTATTTTCTGGTACCATATTACTATCAAACCGGAGATTATGATCAGGGTATTCGTACGTCCAATACCATTGATTCCCAATTGCCTTTATTATGAGGTCAGCTTTCGGGGTTACATCCATCATGTATAAAATCTTAAAAGAAGGGAAGGCAATAATAACAAGAACTAGAACAGGGATAGTCGTCCAAATAATCTCAAGCAAAGTGTTATGAGCTGTTTTCGAAGGGGATGAATTTTTAGAAGCCCGAAAACGAATGGTAACATAAATTAAAAGGACTCCTACAGTTAAAACAATCACCCCCTCAATCCCCAACAACAGATGATGAAAAGAATAAAGATGTTCCATGACAGGAGTCACTGGTTCTTGATAATACATCTGCCACGGCCGTGGATAATCGGCTCTAGCCACGGGAGGAAGAAGTAAGAAAAAAATTCCCAAAAAATAGAGAACTCTCAATCTAAAAGATGGTGAAGAAAACTTACTATAATCCCTTGTTTTCACTTGTGACTTGTTCATATTGATTCGTTTTCTTCTACAACGCAAAGTCATCTGAAAAATCTAAGTTTTTCTGCGTTTTGTTCCAACTTGATAAAACCAATAAAGTACTCCTAAGGTTACCAAAAGTCCCAGGACGTCTGTTGAATCTTTAAGTGCTTCCGGCACAATGCTAAAGATAGTCGTACTTTGGTAGGCCACAAAGGGTATTGCAAGTAAAATACCCACGAGTGCCTCTCCTGCAATAAGGCCGGAGGCAAAAAGAATCCCTCGTCGCTCAATCTCTGCCTTCTCAGCTGCAGGAAATCGACTTTTTGCAAGAGCTTTTTGAGTGAAACCCGCAAGCACACCTCCAAAGAGGAGGGGGACGGTTACATCTAGGGGCATGTATACGCCAACGGCAACAGCTAGGATTGGAAGCCGCCATTTAGATTCTGATTTTACAAGGGCTCTGTCGACAATAATAACGAAGACGGCAAGGACAGCTCCCAAAATGACCATCGTCCAATCCATTGTTCGTGTAAAGATAGCCTCAGAAATAGCCGCCATTAAGGCAGCTTTTGGTGCACTTAAAGCTTGCGCTGGGTCCATCCCCTCGCGAGGCAATACGTCACCAAAACCGTAGGCTTCAAACAATAGATTGAAAATTGGTGCCAGAATTAAAGCAGATACCAGAACTCCCACAATTAACATAATCTGTTGTTTCCAGGGAGTAGATCCCACGATCTGGCCTGATTTCAAATCTTGAAGATTATCTCCTCCAACAGATGAAGCGCATCCAATCACTGCACCGATCAGAATCGTAATTCCAGCAGCACTCAAAGCAGCATCGGCATCTGTTGAAAAATTGACTTGGGTGCTAAAAATCAATAAAAGGCACAAGGAAACAATAAGTATGCCCATAAGAATTATTCCTGAAATTGGATTATTTGATGACCCAATCAACCCGCACATATAAGAGGATATGGAGCTTCCAAGTGTGCTAATAAGAAAGGCAATACCTGTTACAATTAGAGAAATCATGGCAATCATCGGCGATGTCAAATGGATTCCACTAGTTGAAATTATATTATTAAGCACCAAGTAAAGGGGCAAAATAAGAAGAGCAGTACCAAAAGCTACGTATGTGATAGGGATATCAACTTCAGTCCGCAGAATGCTTTCCCCATCAACCTTGGCTTTTTTAATGGCTTTCAAAGAAGAAATTATGGCTCGGCGGAGGGGGTCCATCAGCTCAACAAGCATCCAAAGACCGCCGAACACCATCATCCCCACACCAATAATTCGAATTTTGGAGTTCCAGATCTCAACGGCTGCTGAATAAGCATCGGAGGCATCTAAGGGAAGACCAAAAAGGGCTCCATACAAGGGAACACCAATAAACCAGGCGAGGATTGCCCCTACAAAGGTGCTGAAAGCAACCTCCATACCAACGACATAACCAGCTCCAACCAGTGCTAAGGAAAATCCTGCTGATACTCCTACAACTGTACTTCCAAAACGCCCCCAAATATTTATACTATCTGCCAAAATTTGAAATCCACTTTGACAGAATTTAATAGCAGCAGCTGCAACTCCAGAAAAAAGAATTCCTTTTGCAGCAGCACTTTCACCTCCCGCTTTAAGAACTTCTGCCGTTGCAATTCCTTCAGGAAACTTAAGAGCACTTTCAACAATCATCGCTCGTCTTAAGGGAACTGATAGAAACACCCCCAAAAGACCCCCAACGGCGGTAAGGCCAACCATAGTAAAATAAGGAAAGTAGTTCCAATATCCTATCATAACAAGAGCAGGAATGGTGAAAGCTAAAGCGCAAGCAACGACTTCACCTGCAGAAGCTGTGGTTTGAACAATATTATTTTCAAGAATATTTGAGTTACGAAATAGTTTTAAAACTGCCATTGAAATAACAGCGGCGGGAATACAAGCAGTAACGCTTATGCCCACTTTCAGGACAAGATAAGCATTAGACCCAGCCATAAGGATTGCGAGAAAAACCCCTAAAATAAAGGCCCGCACTGTAATTTCAGGGAGGCGCGTTGCAGCAGGGATATAAGGTTCAACTTTTTGTACCGCTTTTTTTTCCATCAAACGTCCCCAGATTAGCTAGCAAAAATCAGGTCCTAAGCTAAAAAGTTTTACATAACCCTTCTAGGGATGCAAGCAAAAGATAAAATTACTGGGTGTTTTGTAGACGTCCAAACGCATCTAGGAACCCCTGGAGAATATAGGAGGCTGCCATTTTATCAACAACCTTACTGCGTTTAGCCCGAGAGAGATCAGCCTCCAGAAGTGTTCGTGTTACGGCAAAGGTTGAAAGTCGTTCATCCCATAAACAAACAGGGAGATCATGGATGGTTAATAAGTTAACAACAAACTGGCGGGTAGACTGGCATCTTGGCCCTTCACTCCCATTCATATTTAAGGGAAACCCCATAACAATCCCAACAATATGATAATCCTCTATGATTTTAAAAAGAAGTTCAGAGTCCTTTTTCCACCCTGTTCGATGAATCACTTGAAATGGGGTGGCGATCTTAAGAGTGGTATCAGAAAGAGCGAGCCCAATCGTTTTTTCCCCTAAATCACAGCCTAAAAATCTTCCCCCTTTCTCAAATGAGAGGTGAGAAAAATTTTCAATAGTTAAAAGAGACACCCTCATTTATCCTTTCTTAACATCTTTCGTTGTACCATTTGGTTATAGATGACATTATGACGAGGCATACCATGGCTTTATCGCAACAATCTCTCGAAATCCTAATGGATTTAATTGAAATGAAAGTCAGTGCACTTCAAATCCAAGACCGCGATGATGCGCGCGAGCTTAACAAACTCAGAAAGTGCAGGCAAGAACTGCTTCTGGAAAAAAGTCATTCTAAGTCCAAAACCATGAAGGGGCTTTTAAGGTCAACTTCTTTCGAGGAAAAACTCTGCAAAAAAAGAGTCTCATCTCGGTATTAAGGCGCCTCTTCCTTAGATGACTTTCTTCCGAATAATCCATCTTGATTAAAGGACCAGTTGTATTGTCCTAAATTTTTAAGGAAAAGAGTCCCTAAGAAGATCGTATCAGGCCTTAAATCTCGATCTTTGTAGTTTTTCCGCATAATACTAAAGCCAAGCCCAAAACAGTTATCACGGTATTGTATACCAATGCTTTTTTCAAATACCCTGTCCTTTCTTAAGTCTTTGATCATATGAGCTAAAAAGGTCCAATGCTCTGTGAATTGTGAAGAAAAGTTCAAATTAATTTGGCGAAAGTCTTTATGGTTTGGGGTTCCTGCGTCTTTACTAACAAAGACGTACATTGCTGAAACTTTAGCAATATCAGGTCCAATTGTTCCTCCCAACTCCGACACTCGTTCACTCCATGTGTTTTGATCTAAACGGAACCTATAATTTAAGGTTAGCCATACAAAAGGACTTGCTTGGATGCGGCCTACATAATCCGAAGATCTGTGGCTTAATCCTTGATTTTTAACATGATGAAGAGGATCGGTAAAATTATAACTCTGCCCTAGAAAGAGTTCCACATCGCCAAAGAGCCCACCCGTTGAAAAGATTTCTCCCCCATAAACGAAACGACTTCCTGTATCTATTCTATCATATCCAGGGAATCTATCTGCACTAAAGAGGTTAGCGTCATTAAACTCAAAGTCCGTACTATCTTCATCAGGAATATCGTGAGCCTTAACACCTATAGCTTCTTGAGGAGCTGCAATGAGTTGAGCCATAGGTTGTAACACAAAACTTTGGTTCCAGATTGAATTAAAAAATGGCCAGTGCCAGTTCAGGCCAGCTTGAGGGAAAAAGCGAGCCCCTCCTTCTTTTTTATCCCGGTGGCGATGGTGCCGGTGCTTAAAGTCTTTATGAGTATTTTCTATCTTGTAGAGATCTCCCCGAGTTGAGCCAAAAACTGTAAAAACTTGTCCATAAGGGATTATCCAGGGACGTTGCCATTCAGCTATCCCAATCCCTCGCTGCATATTAATTCCTTCTTTACGATAAAGGTTTAATAAGTTTCCATCAAATTTGAATCGGCCTCCCCAAGAATCTACCCCTGAATAAGAACTATATTCCATAAGAGGGAGAGGAGAAGATACGCGCTCTTGTCTCACATTGTTTTGAAGTGTCTGAAAATAGTAGACTTTTGCAGCCGCATAATCCCTTTGATTGAGGAATCCCTCTAACAATCCTTTTGAGGGTAGGCTCAATTCTCTCTGCCAGTCTGACCATTGATATTTTTTAAAGAAGGTTTTATCTGTAACAAGGCCACCACTTCCTTTAAGTCTCCATACATCATTCAAATTAAACTGCGTATCCGCATAAAAAAAACCTCGCCTTTTCGGAATGTCAAACTTACCTTTCTCGGCGGCTTTTTTCTCTCTTACTGATCTCCTATACCTCGTAATACTTCCCTCAACAGAAAAATATCCATTTCCAAAAGCTTGATTATATTCTCCATAGATTAGTGGTCTTTGATTCGTAAAAAACATGGGCGTTAGGGTTATATCCTTATCCTCTGAAAGAGCAATAAAATAAGGAGTTCTAAGAATGCCTCCAAAGTCAGAGCTGTAGTCAATCTGGGGAATTAAAAAACCTGTTCTTCGCTCTAGGGGTTGTGTTGCATAAGGAAAATAAAGTACGGGAACATCTAAAATTCGCATTTCCGCATCTGAGAAGTATATATTTTTTTCCAAGTCATCTTTAATAGCCCTGCGCGCATTTATTTGCCAGGTCGGTAACTTATCCCCGCAAAGCTCACAAGGTGTATATACGGCTTGATCAAGCTCTTGACGTTCTTCGAATTTACGTCCTTCAATAGCAGCTATTTTTGAGTCATCTTGTAAGAGTGCTCGAATTTGAAGGACAATTCCCTCTTTCATATCCCCTGTCAACTCGAGGTATTCTCCAAAAGTAACATCCCCTTGAGCTTGGCGAAGCCTTACATTTCCCGATGCCGTAACGACATCTGTATTTTCGTTATAGGTCACGTAATCCGCTTCTAAAATGCTTCCTTCATGATCAAATTCAACATGACCTTTTAAAATTAAAATGCCCAATTCACGGTCATAGGTTTGGCTATCAGCATAATATAAGACAGGCTTATTTTCTTCACCATTTTCGATTATTGCTCCATGGAGAGGAGAAAGCCAAAGAAAGCCTAAACAAAGATATAGGGTGATTATTCTTAAATTCATTTTAACCGTCTTCTTGATAAAACACTAAAACAGCTCCTACCATAATCGTTGTTAGGGGGGGAAGCCAAGCAGCAATTATAGGAGGAAGGCCTCCCGAGACTCCTAAAGCAAAAGCCATGTCTTTAAAAAAGTACAGAAAAAAACCTACAATTATTCCTGTGAATATGATAAGTACCGTCTTTCCCTGACGATGGGGACGGCATGCGAACGCAGCTGCCAAAACAATCATGGCCCCTACCCAAAAGGCATTTGCAAGCATCGAGTGCCAGTACATCCGATGCTTAAGGCTATGAAGACCAGAGGTCTCTAATAGAGTAATATAGGGAGGTAATTTCCAAAAAGAGAGGACTCCTTTGTGAACTTTCAATTGTTCAATCTTATTTTTATCTAATGACGTTTCAAGAGTTTTGTTGGAAAAAGCTACAGCTGCTTTCCCAGTTTGGGTATCCCATCCATTTTTTAATTCTAATCTATTATTTTTAATGAGAGCTGTTTTCGCATCAATGCGCTCAACAAATTTATTTTTTGGGGAGGTTATAATAATGTTTAGATCTTGAAATTCTAACTTCCGCAAATTGATCTTACTTGCTCGATAAATGGCTTGATTCGGTCCTATTTTCTCGCTAAGCCAAAGCCCCGTATGGGAAACCTTAACATCTTCTTTAGATTTAGAAAAATAGCGTTTTTCTAGCTTTTCATATCTGGATAACATTGCGCTAGAGAGGGGATTAAAAGCTGTTAAATCAACAAATCCTATCATCAGAGCCGTTACACTGATCGGTAAAATAACCCTCCATAGTGAAACGCCCGTGGAGCGGAAAATTAAAAGCTCATTTGTTCTGTTCATTCGCCAGAAAATATACAGCCCTGCCACGAACACAAGAAAGGGGAAGACCTGCTCCAGGAAATAAGGAGCTCTTAAAGAAACCATTGTTAACTTAGCGGCAAGGTTAATTTCTTTTGATCCTGATCGTCTTTGAAGCTCCGCAAAATCAAAAAGCATAATAATGATGAGTAAAATTGAGAACGTACCCCCAAAGCTTGCTAAGAATGACCGACTAACGTACCGGGAAAGGAGGCTAAAAAGTCTCATGAGCGTCTCCATCTTAAGGGGACATTAACAAGTCCATTTGCCAGAGGTGTCAAAAGAAGGAAACAAATCAAAATCGTGCTAATGAGGAGGCCATAGGATATGGGAATCATAAGATTTGGGTATTTCAACGTATGTAATAAAACCATAATGCCTACTTCAAGTAGAGTTGCGAAGATACAGGTAATCAAAATTTTTCCAGTCCTTCCTTTGCGATTGAAATGTCCTAAAATCATGGCACAAACACCTAAAAGCCCAAATGCAAAGGCATATAAAGGAGAAATCAAGCGTTGATGAGCTGCTGATAAAAACTCCAATCGGAGTGAAGCGGATAAAGCTTCCTTTGGATTCAATAAGTCTCCTACTGAACGTTCATATGCTTTTAAAAAGCGTTCTCCCTTATCCTCAATTCCAGCTTTTTCTTTTGCTTCAATCACATACCGATCAAAATATAAAATTGATGGTTTGGAGCTGGCTACATCTTTTTCTTGGCGGTTTCCCTTGATAAGAAGAAGGCGTCCTCCTTCTTCTTTGTTAAATAAAATTCCTTTTTCAGCCATAAATGTTATGGATTTTTTTTCTTGGCTTCCATCATAAATGACAATCCCTAAGAAATTTCCTTGCGCATCTTGGCTTCGGGCGTAAACCGTATATTTTCCAAATGTATTAAAGCGCCCAACTTCAACAAGGCTTGCTAAAGATTTTTCTCTCAAAGCGGTTGTAATATCGCGATAGTTTCTAAATGAAAGGGGAAGAAGGTACAAGTTAAATACATAAACAATAAGCATAAAGATAAGTGAGACAATAAGAGCGGGACAAGCTAGTTTCCAGTATCCTACCCCTGAAGCTTGCATGACGACAAGCTCATGATCAGTAATGAGTTTGTTGTAGACAAAGAGAACACCAATTAAAACTGCAATAGGGGTCACAATGACGACTAAGTTTGGCATAAGATAGAGAATCATCTCAAAAAATAAAGAGATAGGAATCCCCTTGTTCGCTATATAATCGATATACCGAATAGATTGGGCGAGCCACATGATGCACGTCAATATAAGAGTTGCTGCAAACACTGTAAACAAAAGTTGTTTAAATATGTATCTCGTTAGCCTTGTCATAACACCCATAACTATAAATGTGAGTAGGGTGACAATCCCCCAGATTCAAAAAAAATTCAAGAAAGATCTTATCTACAAAAAAGAAAGGCTGAGGCATACTCCACTCCTTTTCTAAACAAGCCTACTCTTGTGGACTTTTTAAAATTCTTGGAAAAGGTAATTTTTTCGATTTTTATATTTTTCAACAATAAAATTATGTATTAAGTTCTTTACTTATGGGAATTTATTATTTAATGAACTATAAAATATAATAAAAACAGCAGGAATTTTCTATTTTTGTAACTTTCTTTCAATCACCATATTCCCTAAAGTGATAAGACCGACTATATTACCCCCAAATTGAGGTGTTCAAAGGGAAAGAAACCATGCGTTGTTGTTTAGTTTTGCTATGCTTTTTAATCTGCGAGGGGGTGGCAAAAGCGAATCCTTCGTCTTCCAGCCGTATTGCAGCAATCGTTAACAGCAATATTATCAGCCAAGCTGATTTAAACAATCGCCTCAAATTTGCTGCCATCAGTTCAGGGTTAGAGCCTACTCCTCGCAACATGGAGAGTATTAAGCCTGAAATGCTGCGCGTTATGATTGATGAGCAGTTGCAGAGGGAGATGGGGGAAAAGTTAGGACTAGAGATTAGTAAAGAACACATCCAATCCGCAATTGAAGACATTGAAGAAAATAACGATATGCCTAAAGGAACCATTGCACAGATGATGAGGGAAAATCAAATTCCCCTCAAAACCCTCGAGGATCAGATGAAAGCCCAGCTCATTTGGCTTGTCTATATTCGGGAAAAATATCCTCTCAAGAGTCTTGAAGATTCAGTCAAGAAAAAACGCCCCCAGGAATTCACTCCTTCTCTCCAAATTGCTGATTGGGAAATTGATCAGGAGCTTAAGATACAACAGGAAAAGGAGACAAAACCTCAATATCACCTGGCAGAGATTCTTCTTGCCTTTGATCATCCAGATCAGGAAGAAAAGGTAAAAGCTAACCTCAACAATCTTATTGAAGAACTCCAGAAGGGGGCCCATTTTTCTGCCCTTGCTCAACAGTTCTCAGCTTCAGCCTCTTCATCCCAAGGAGGGGATATGGGCTGGCTAACAGAAGATCAACTCGAAAGTGAGGTTAAAGAGGCAATTTCTCATATGGAACCCGGGCAACTTTCAGCCCCAATTCGGACCTCTCAAGGCTATACCCTCATTGCCTTTATCGAGAAGAAATCTCCAGGGAATGAAGGCCAATCTCTTATCACCATGCAACAAGTCATGTTGCCTTTCCCTGAGAATGCTACTGAAGATCAGGCTCGTGAAATTATGAGCAAGGGTGTTGAAATTTCACGCAAAGCCAAGAGCTGCCCTGATCTTGAGAAGATTGCTAAGGATAAATTTCCTTCCTCCTCAGCCCGTCTGCTTAAAAATAGTCCCATGACAAAATTTCCTGAAGCTCTTCAGGAAATTGTTAATAATTTAAATTTAAATCAAGCAAGTGATCCTTTGCTTATTCCCGAGGGAGGGCTCATCGTCATGGTTTGCGAAAGGACAACGGAAAAGAAAGAAGAATTTACGCGAGAAGATGCGAAGCAGCTTATTGCCAGTCGTAAGCATGCCCTCCTTGCTAGGCGAGAGCTCCGCGATTTGAGGCGGCATGCTTTTATAGACGTGCGGATGTAAATGGTTCCTCTGAAGGACGTTATTCGCGCCTTAAGAGCTAAAAAAAGTCTGGGACAGAACTTTCTTACAGATCCCCATATTTTGAAGAAAATTGTCGACTTTGCAGCCCCTTTAGATGATTGTACAGTTATTGAAGTGGGCCCAGGCCCTGGAGGACTAAGTCGAGAGATCATCGAGCATCCGTGCAGAAACATCATTCTTATTGAACAAGATGTTCGGTGTATTCCTTACCTCGAGCAGCTCAAGGGTCATTTTAAGGGAAAGTTTACCCTTTTGAATGCAGACGCCCTCTCCCTTTCCCTTCACACCCTGGGAAGCTCTCCTCGAAAAATAATTGCAAATTTACCCTATAATATTTCAGTTCCTCTTCTTCTTCAGTGGCTTTACTTTATGGATGAATTTACAAGCCTTACACTCATGTTCCAAAAAGAAGTAGCAGCACGCCTTATGGCTTCTCCAAATACCTCGGCTTATGGCCGTCTTTCAGTGATGTGCCAGTGGAAAGCCTACATTAAGAAGGGCTTTGATTTGCCTCCCGGGGCTTTCTTGCCCCCCCCTAAAGTTACATCAACGGTTGTTCAACTGATCCCACGAATTCCTCGGGAAAATGCCTCATGGGAAGCTCTTGAAACAGTTACAAAAGCTGCTTTTTCCCAACGTCGTAAAATGCTTCGGTCAAGCTTAAAAACACTTCTTTCAAATCCGCTTGATCTTTTAGAGAAAGCCCATATCAAAGCAGAAAGACGTGCTGAAGATTTAACGGTTCAGGAATTCTGTAATTTAGCCATGGTGTGGGAAAAGGAACATTCCGAAGGCCATTTAAAAAGCCGTTAGCTGTGTTAAAAGCCCGGGCTTGCCGAAAAATAAATTAACCCTTATATATAAGGAAGATAAAAAAGGAGATTTCTCAATGAATGATCGTTCTAAAAATAAAACTATTTTAGGTGTAGAAAGAAAAGCCCTTGCCTATAGCGAAGGTTTACGCGCCTACATGCTCAATGTTTACAATTACATGGCACTTGGTCTTGGCTTGACCGGTGGAGTCGCCCTTTTGGTTGTCTCCTCTCCGACTTTGCTTCATGCCATAATGCCCATGATGTGGCTCTTTATATTTGCTCCTATAGCTCTTGTGTTTTTCTTGAGCTTTCGCATTAATGCTATTCAATACTCAACGGCCCAAATGGTGTTTTGGCTTTATTCAGCCCTCAACGGCGTTGCTTTTTCGGTTATCTTTCTGGCTTATACCTATCAAAGCATCGCTCGTGTCTTTTTCATAACGGCTGGTACATTTGGAGCTATGAGTCTTTATGGCTATACAACACGGAAAGATTTGTCAGGATGGGGATCATTCCTCTTTATGGGGCTTATTGGAATTATTATCGCCTCCGTGGTGAATCTTTTCTGGCCTGGCAATATGCTTCAATTTCTTATCTCGGTCGCTGGGGTGATCATTTTCACAGGGCTTACGGCCTATGATACCCAAAGTATTAAGGATGACTACATTGAGGGCAGCTCGTCAGAAGTTGCAGGAAAGAAAGCTATTTTCGGGGCCCTTAGGCTCTATTTAGACTTCATCAATCTTTTCTTAATGTTGTTGCGCTTGTTTGGTGACAGACGGTAATACCAGTTCGCATTCTTCGGGTGAGGGCGTCAGGCTTCGGACTCGGGGTGCTTACGTATTAGAAATACGCGCAGCACTCCCCGCCTCGTCTTCCTGCTCAGTGTTTGAATACAAAATGGTATAAAAAGAAAAGGCCCCCATAAGGGGTTTTTTTATGTCCTTTTTAAAAATAGTTCATAGCTTATTTCTAGAAGCAATAAAGAGCCACCTTCTCCTTATCTTATTTTTACACAATAAATGCCGCCAATATAAAAGTTTCTATCCCATGTACTCTCACGAAAAGTCCCATCATCACAGCGGAAGTTCGGAAAAAGCGTATGAATGCTATCGCTTGTCAAGCCTTCTATTTTTTTACACTGAACTCCGTCTTTACTAAAGTCCTGATCCTTCAAGCTCCATCCATACTCTCCGTTATCGCACGTGAATCCATAATAGGTGGCGGCATTAGTTGTAGAGGCTATTTCCTGTAAAAGAGCTACAAGAAAGAGTATTGTTATCATTGTGCATTTATAATCAAATGATATGTATGTCATTTTGTCCCCCTTTTTAATTCCATTAAAAATTATGTGCATATAATAATTAAAATAACCTGAATGGGATGTGATATGGCCGTTTGTACTAAATTGTTGCCTAATTGCTTGATGAGCTATTGGTCAAAAACGCACACCAAAATAAGGGGTTATTTCACGTTCTTTTTTTGATGATAGGTCCAGAAACTTACAGGGATTGAGAGAAGATAAAGGATAGCTCCAATGCTGAGGGTCCACCAGGGGGCGCTAAAGAGAGCAGCCATAAAGATTGCAACAGCCATAAGGAGGAGCCGAACATAACGGTGGGGAATTCGGCTGTTTTTTAAAACAAAGGTTGGGATTCGGCTAATCATTAAAAGCCCACTGATGAGAATGCTGAAGGCAAAGAGAAAAGGAAAGTTCTGAAAACTTTCTTCATGGGCAAAACTCACCATAAGAGGAAGAAGGGCAAGAAAGGCTCCAGCTGGGGCAGGGACACCAATGGAAAATTGTTTTATCCAATCAGGTTTTGGGGTATCCATACTTGTGTTAAACCGAGCAAGTCGAAGGGCCATGCAGGTTGAGAAGAAAAGGGTCAAGGCCCAGCCTGTCCCTTTCCAAAGATGGAGGCTGTAGAGATAAATCACAACAGCTGGGGCAACCCCAAAACTAATAAAGTCAGAAAGGGAATCGAGTTCTGCTCCGAAATGACTATCTGCTCGCAAAAAGCGAGCGATGCGCCCATCAAGAGCATCAAGAATGGCAGCAATCAAAATAAGACTTACGGCAAGCTCCCACCTCTCTAAAAGAGCAAATCTAATCGCACTTAGGCCTGTGCAAAGTGCTGTAATTGTGATGGCATTTGGAATGATGCGTACAAGAGGAGGGGCCTTTAATCCGGATGCGGTTTTCATGAACGGCGCTCTCCTAACCGCGTGGTTGCTTCAGAAAAAAGATCTGCCATGATCGTTTCTCCGCCAAGCATGCGTTGCCCCTCCACCACTTGCGGGTTGACTCCCTCGGGGAGATAAAGATCGACCCGGCTGCCGAAACGGATCATGCCAAAGGTTTCTCCTGCCTGGACGTCTTGACCTTCTAGAACATCGCATAATATGCGTCGGCCAATGAGCCCTGCAATTTGGATGACAAGAACTTCTTGTCCTGAGGGAGTTTTGATGAGAAGGGAGTTCCGTTCATTATGTTCACTTGCCTTATCTAAGGAGGCATTAAAAAACTTCCCTGGATGATAGAGAACTTTAGAAATAATCCCATCGACAGGAATGCGGTTTACATGAACGTCAAAGACATTCAAAAAGATACTAATCCTGGTCAAAGATTTTTTTGACCATTTTAACTCTTTTGGGGGGATAGCTTTTTCAATTTTTGCAATAACTCCATCAGCAGGGCTGATAATAAGCCCTTTTCCTAAAGGAGTTACCCGGCGAGGAGAGCGGAAAAAATAAATACACCATCCCGTCAAAAGCAGACCTAAAAAACCCAACGTTTTTGAAAAAAGCATCAGGATGAGGGTAATTGCAACAAATAGGGCAATAAAGGGCCAACCTGCAGGGTGAAGGGGAGCTAAAACGGATTTCATATAACCTCCTGATAAAAATTTATAGATTTTATAGCGGCTTTCCTGCAAATTGGCTATCGTCTTTCTGAAAGGTATAAAAACAAATGAAAGAGATTCAAACTGTCGGTGTTTATTGTAGCTCCTATGAAAGCTTAGACCCAGTCTATCGAGAAGCGGCGCGTGATTTAGGTCGTGAGCTTGCTTCCCACCATATGACCATGGTTTATGGAGGAGGGGCCCTTGGCCTTATGGGAGAAGTTTCAAAATCTGTAATGGCTCATGGGGGGCGAGTCATTGGGTTTATGCCTCATCATCTGAAAAAATTTGAAGATCCCAATTGGGCCATCACCGAGCTTCATATGGTTGATACAATGCATACACGAAAGCGACTCATGTTTGAACATTCAGATGCGTTTATGGTGTTACCAGGAGGGTTTGGTACCCTTGATGAAACCTTTGAATTGATCACCTGGCGGCAGTTAAAACTTCACGAGAAACCAATTATTTTCATTAACATCAATGATTACTGGACACCTCTTCAAGAACTAACAAAAAATATTTTTAATCAACATTTTGCAAAGCCTGAACATAAAAAGTGTTTTACGTTTGTTTCGTCTATTTCGGAAGCTTTCCAATCTCTTTCAAAAGCTCCTGAGCCCCCACCCCATGAGCCTGTAGCAGAATGGGTATGAGTTTATAGCATTTAGAAAAAATAATGTAATTCTCAGTCGAATTGTTTTCAGAAATATTCTGAAATCTGCATAAATCAAAAATCTGGAAGTGTAATTATAGTATATCTCTGTGTAATCAATAGGTATAGATTATCCAGATAAATACTAGAGTCGTTGGCAATGAGATATTTATTTACGGCATGACATCATTGAAATTGGACGAATAAGATGAGAAAAAGCCTTCTTATTTAAAAAGTATTGCAATCTATAAATTTCATATTATGTTAGTTGATATATTTATGTGTTTTTATGAGATAATAATGAGTCATTTTATATTTATATTTTCTTTTTTTGTGGTTTTCTCTTTTGCTTCTTGCCACGCGGTATTATTCAAGACACAGGAAGAAGCAGAAGCTGCAGATCGAAGAACACTCTCTCATTCTCTAACCTCAGGATACGGTAACTTAGAGAAAGACACTTGCGAAAAATACGCGACAAAGACATATTTGCCTGATCGTCTTTTCTATGCTCAAAAACTTGTGGAAACAGAGTCTATGGAGCCCTATTTGATGGGAGTTAAGGCCTATGGACGCATTGGGCTCGACCAACAGCTTAGCCCAGAAGACCGTTTTAAAGCTGTTCAACAGCTGCTGGAATTGAAAGGAAATTTAGCTGAATTTCTAAGTTTCAACGCTCTTAAGATACTCCATGAAGAAAAAGAAGTTTCAGAGAGCTTAAGTAAAGACATACAAAATAATCTTACAAAAATTTTAATGTCTTCGATTGATTCAAGTATGGAAATAATTAAAAAACAAGAAGAACAACATCTCCAAGTCATGAAAAAAAAGAAAGAGGAAGAAGAGAAAAAAAACCGACAAATTTCTCAGGAAAGATGGAGCATTATTTCAAGGTTAAAGGACAGTATAAATCCTAACGAGTCTGAAGAAGGAATGAAACTTTTTGTGGATTTGATGAATGAGAATATACTGCAAGGTATTTATTGCCAAGAACTTTATTCAAGTCTTTTACCAGGTTCTCCCGATGCATTTTTTGTTTTGCTTAACAAAACAGCAACATTGGGTACACAGCGTGATTTGCTGAATGGCTATAAGATAAATTTAATGAGGGAGCTTTTTACTATGCATTTTAGAATAGGTCCTCCGAGTGAATTTTCATCAACAGATGAACAGCGCATCATTAAAGCAGGAAAAGAAGGGATTGAAAATGTCATTCAGCTCATAAGAAATTCACTCTCACCTACATTACACCCCATTGTCATTCAAAAAATTAATAACTTGGCTAAGGAAAAGAAATATCACTTAGATGATTGGGGTATGATTGTTATTAATCAAAGAATGTCCCGGAATTTTTTTCATCCCCTAGATTTAATTTGGTCTCCGGTAGAATTTTATGATAGCCTCATTGAACTGCACAAGGTAGGAACAAATCTTAATGTTTCATCCCAAATAAAAGAAGGACTTATTGAAGATGTTTTAAAAAATAACACCTGGTTTAACTGGATTCTCGATGATTTTAATGAAAGGGTTTTGTTCTATACAAACACCCTCAATTCTGAGGGATTATCTCAAGAAGAAGTGAGAAAGAGGTTAATAGAAGGGCTGCAGCGAGGTCGACGGCTTGTGGTAAATACATACAATCTCCTAAAATCCCCCTCTCCAAAGGTGACTCAATTGATTGAAGAAATGAAGGAAAGATTTAAAAAGATAGAGGAATAGAGCCAGCTTATATAGGGGCAACCTTTTAAAATATCGCATAACTATTAACATAAAAGCCGCTCAATACGATCTTCTTGTTTTAGTTGGGTTTTGCATACACAAAAGCCTTTGGGCTTCAAGGTAGAAATGATTTTGGGGTCTTAGTGGAAAAAGATTACCAAAAATGTCCCTAAGCAAAAATTTTTTCACTCTTGGCTAGCCAAATCGAAAATAGTATGGTAGCAACCCTAGTAAAGAGTAGGTAAAAGTTTTTTTACCTGATGTTAATTGACAACAACGTAAGGAAGAGAAGTTAGATGAGTGACGTTGCTGCACGTGTAAAGAAAATAGTCGTTGAACATTTAGGTGTTGATGAGGATAAAGTCACAGAAAATGCAAGTTTTGTAGATGACTTGGGCGCAGATAGCTTGGATACGGTTGAGCTGGTCATGGCCTTTGAAGAGGAGTTCGGATGTGAAATTCCGGATGAGGCTGCTGAAAAAATCATGACCGTAAAAAATGCTATTGATTACGTTCAAGAGCGCGCTTCAAAGTAATTGAATATTCGTGGTGCAAAAGCTATGCGTCGAGTTGTCGTAACGGGAGTGGGACTCGTAACTCCCTTAGGAAATGGTGTTGAAGCCACCTGGAAGCGGTTAATTCGCGGAGAATCTGGTATACGACGCATAGACACCTTTAATACAGAAGCTCTCCCCTCAAAAATAGCCGGCCTCGTTCCCCAAGGACAGGAAGCTGGGCAATTTAATCCTGATGATTACCTTCCTCCTAAGGAGCGGCGTAAAATGGATGATTTTATCGTCTATGGGATTGCTGCTACTGATGAAGCTTTAAAAGATTCCGGATGGGTTCCTGAAACGGAAGAACAACGGGAAATGACGGGCGTTATGATCGGATCAGGGGTCGGAGGTCTCCCTAAAATTTATGATGCTTCCATCACCTTAAAAGAAGGAGGCCCTCGCAAAATAAGCCCTTTCTTTATTCCATCTTGTCTTATTAATCTTGGCTCTGGTCAGGTATCGATTCGCCATGGTTTTAAGGGCCCCAATCATTCCGTTGTCACAGCTTGCTCTACAGGAGCTCATGCGATTGGAGATGCGGCCCGCTTGATTCAATGGGGAGATGCGAACGTTATGGTTGCAGGCGGCGCTGAAGCTTCTGTTTGTGAGATTGGAGTCGCAGGTTTTTCAGCCCTAAGAGCCCTTTCTACAAACTTTAACGATCAGCCCACAAAAGCGTCTCGTCCCTGGGATAAAGATCGTGATGGCTTTATTATTGGCGAGGGCGCAGGAGTCGTGATCTTAGAAGAATATGAGCATGCAAAAAAGCGAGGTGCTAAGATTTACGCCGAAATTTTAGGCTATGGTCTTTCTGGCGATGCCTACCACATTACAGCTCCAGCTGAGGATGGGAATGGGGGCTACCGAGCAATGCGTAATGCATTACGTCATTCCAAGCTAAATCTAGAAGATATTGGGTATATTAATGCTCATGGAACCTCAACCCCTCCTGGAGATTACATAGAATTCCAAGCTGTTAAGCGGCTTTTTGGTGAAAAAGGCTCTGGAGCTAGTATGTCTTCAACCAAGTCTGCAATTGGTCACCTCCTCGGGGCGGCAGGGGCTGTTGAAGCCATTTTCTCAATTTTGGCTTTGAGGGACGGAATTCTTCCTCCAACCTTAAACTTAGATAACCTTTCAGAAGGTTGTGAAGGTATCGATCTTATTCCCCATAAGGCTAAGGAAAAAAAGGTACGATACGTTATGTCTAACTCCTTTGGCTTTGGGGGAACAAATGCCTCCTTAGTCCTTGGAACGGTTTAAACTTTGGCGCCTTATTGGGATTTTAAATCCGCCTTCAAAAATAAATTTGGGTACAAAAAAATTATCCTTTCCCTTATTTGCTTTTGCTTTTTAGCTCTATGTTTAGCAACCGTAGGCATTGCCCATTGGTTCCAACATCCTCAAAAAAATAAACAATCCATTGTTTTTATAGAAAAAGGGGCCTCTCTCTCCCAGATTGTAGCCATCCTTTCTCACGAGAAAGTTTTAGATTTTCCCTTTCTTTTTAAAGGAATTCTATATGGCAGCGGAAGCTGGCGTTATCTAAAGGCTGGAGAATATTTAATCCCTCCAGGTATAACACCTGCCCAATTACTCAATATTTTACAATCAGGTAACGTTATCCTCCATTCTGTCACCCTAGTGGAAGGAGAAACGAGCCATCATCTCGCTCAAAAACTTCTTGAAGATAAACGGTTTCAAGGGCCATCTTTGGCGCCTTCTGAGGGGAGTCTTCTTCCTGAAACCTACCATTTCCCGAGGAATGCGGAGCGGCTGAAAATTGTTGAGCGGATGCAAAAAGCCATGAAAAATGCCCTTGCAAATATATGGGCAAAAAGGGCAATAAATTACCCTCTCAAGACCCCGGAAGATCTTTTAATTCTTGCTTCAATTATTGAAAAAGAAACAGCTCTTCTTCAAGAAAAACCCTTAGTGGCAGCTGTATTTTTAAATCGCCTTAAGCAAGGCATGCCCCTTCAAGCTGATCCAACTATTATTTATGGGCTCACCCAAGGGGCACATGAGTTGGGGCGCCAATTAACCATCGAGGATTTACGTCATGATAATCCATATAATACATATCTTTACTTAGGTCTTCCTCCCTCCCCCATTTCAAATCCTAGCTGGTCTTCTTTACAGGCAGCAGCGCAACCTGCTGATGTCTCTTATCTATATTTTGTGGCTGACGGAAGAGGGGGCCACGTCTTTTCGACAACCCTTGAAGAGCATCAAAAAAATCATGCAGCCTGGCGCAGGGTCCAAAAAGAGCAGTAATGAAAGGGCTTCTAGACCACAATCCTACCAGATTACCGAGTTATTCGCAGAAGTTGGTGACGAGGAAATTAAAGGGTAGTTTTTTTATCATTGAGGATGAATTCCCAACCATCATAGAATTTGACAGCTGTAATGAGTGTTTGCAACTCATTTTTTAAATCTATTTTATTATCATGCCAACACCTTTGGCTATCCTAAGGGCTTCACTTAAAAGTCCTTATAATTTCGTGGCTTCTTCGTGTTACCTAACAGAAAAAAAGAAAAAATTCTGCAAAAACAAATGGGATGTTAACCATAAATATTTCATTTCTTGGGATTGCAAGTGAGCCAACCCTAGCTTTTTTCGTCTTTTTCAAAAGTTATTCGCCGTGGATGCTTATTCTTTTCTAAGAGATTATTCAAAAGGCTAAGCATATCGTTTAAATCCTTTGATTCATGTTTATCTTCTTTTTTTCCTGCGTTTTCAAAAAGAGCCATTATAAATTCTCCATAGGGACGGGCTTGTATTTTATTTTTGCGATTATCTTGAATAAACTTTTTATTAGGTTCAAAAACGTCAAAACGCCAGAGCTCTCGTAATAATGATAAATGGGCAACTCCTAAAGGGAACTTTCTTATTGGTTCATCTTGGATAGCCGCATCCCCCCAATCAACAACAAATACATGACCTTGGCGATTACACATAATGTTGCTGCCCAATCTCGAAAGAAACCTCAGAAGAAACCTAACTTACATAAGAGCTCTTCTAAACTCGCGCAGAAGAAAAAAGAAAAAATAGCTAAACGGAAAGCAAAACTTGAGAGAAAAAAAGCCAAAAGGAAAGCCAAGTTAGAAAAGAAAGCCGCTAAAAGAAAGAGGAAATTATGCAAGAGTCCTTGAAGTTTGGCAGCAAGAATATGAGGCTCGAAAACACAGAAAAAGCTAAACTAAAAAGGGAGGGGCTATCTTAGCCTTGTGCAGAAATATTGCTCTTTACACAGTAATTTTACAAGGCATCACCTAAGGGCTGCCTGGGACTAAACACCTAACCTTTTGTTTTGTTAACAAAGTTTCATCCAAGGTAGCGCGGATAAAGCTTTGGATTGCTATGCAAGATGAAACTCTCTTTAAGTGCGTTAGAGACCTATTGACACTTATCTTTTAAGCAACTCACCAAATAAGCGTTAAAAATTGTATGGCTCCCATGCAAATTTTGCAATTGTAAAAATTAAATGAATGATCAAATATTAATATAGTAAAATATAGTATGTTTATAAAATGGTTTCCCTATCTCTTATTAAACTAAAACTATTGAGTATTCTAAGTATGGTTTTTATGGGGCTTTTTACCCGTTTCGTGCTTGGATTTCCTGTCCTTTTGCCAACGTCAACGCCAAATTTCTATGATAGGTCTGATATCTATCAATTTCCTGATAGCGGCAGTCGAACATCCTTGCGCTTCTTGTCTACTTCACGATTGAAGTATAAGCGCCGACGCGCTGTAAAAAAGGGAAATTGATGGAAGACGAGTTGGCTTATTTTCAACCCTATTCTACCAACACCCAATTTGAATTTATGGGAGAAGTTATCCATCGGGAAGGTTAATTCCCCCCTAAGTTCTCGGTTTATCTCACCTTTTAACCCATCTTCTTTTGTTTTCATAACTTTTCTCGGGAACAACTTTTATAGCATAAGTTGTAATTCTTTCTATTCTTTGTTGAAAAACAACAAAAAAACAAAGTTTACATTTTTTAAATTTATATGTTACAATCTAAAACCACAAAAAAAGGGAGATAAACAAATGAAATTTTCAACATTAACAAGTGCGGTTGTCCTAAATTTTTTAATTGTAGGAACTGCTGTTGCGATGATAGAGGGAGATGATTCTTCCAACTCTAGCTCTAACACAGCAAAAGTTAAACAAGACACGACTAATTCAGCAAACCCGAATCCTAGCGAAAAATTAGATTCTAAATCTGTTACGCCAGTTCTAAAGACTCCTCCGAAAGTTGAAAATGTTAAAGAAACTCCAAAACAAGTTCAGCAGCCACCTCTAAAGGCTGATTCTAAAGTTGAAGAGACTCCAAAGCCGGTTCAACAGCCAGCTCTAAAGGCTGATCCTAAAGTTGAAGAGACTCAAAAGCCAGTTCAACAGCCAGCTCAACAACAAGCTAAAAAGCCAGTTCAGCAGCCAGCTGTAAAAGTTGATCCTAAAGTTGAAGAGACTCCAAAGCCAGTTCAGCAGCCACCTCTAAAAGTTGATTCTAATGCTGAAGAGAAAAAAGGAAATACGCTAACTCCTCCATCTGGAATTAATGAAGAAGATTTTTTGACTCAAAGTTATATCGCTAAGGACGCCGATCCTGAGAGCTTTAAGGCAATAATGACTTTCATGAAAACTCCTAATGATGAAGTAGCCAAGAAGAAGGCTGAGGAAGCCAGACAAAAAATAATGGCGAGAGCAAAGCAACAAGCTGAGGAAAAGCAAAAAGAAGAACAAGAAAAAGAAAAAGCTCAAAAAGAGAAAGTTGAAAAGGAAGAAAAGCAGCAGCAAATACCTCTTGTAACTCCGAGCGAAAAGCAGGAGCTAAGTTTTTTTTGGCGGATGTTAGGGTATAAGTAAACCAATTATCTCTCACCTCCCTTCGGGGAGGTGAGTCTTTTATTTTATTCGATAGTCATTTATGTTGCCATCCGGTGTTAAGTGATTTCCCTTATCTTTTTGTCCATTTTTTGAAAATAAAACGAGGTAAGAAGAAGGGAATATTTTTTCTTTCAAAAGGTTCTTGACAGAAACTGGTAAAAAAACCAATGATTCATTGGCTTTTGTCAGAAGGTTAAGTTACTATACCTATCAGATGTGAAGTTATCGTTTTTTCATTTCATACGCCTGCCATTCCCGCCGAAGCGGGAATTCAGTATTTCTATGAATCCCCGTCACAGCAGGGGATAACAACGCGAGAATCTGAACACGGTGGCTTCATGAGTGATGGGTATATAAGTAAAATTTTATCGGGTGGACCCATGGGGAAGGTTTATAAATTTTGTTCGCCGCACTCGTATTAAGGATCAATATGCAAACTCAAATCCCTATGTGTGCTCTCCTTTTAAGTTTATTTTTTGGATCCCCTGTCTCAGCCTCACCCGATCATAAAGAAAAAAATGATACGAAATTCATCGTTCCCTACAAAGAAAATTTTCTTTTAAAAAAAGAAAAGGCTCCAAAAAATAGTTCTTCGAAAGACGTTGAAGAGAAATTTCAAACCCGTCGCGTATCTCTTTCCCTTGTTCCCTGTAATGCGGATACTGAAATTTGGGTGACGAAGAATCAAACACTGCAAATCAGAACCGATGCAAAAGAGGACAGTTTTCAACTTCAGAGCAACCTTATTTATATAGAAAAAGACACAAGATTCAAAATAAAGTATGAAATTAAGTTGAAGAAAGGGGCGATTGGGATTGGTTTTTTACCAAAAGAACGACATAAATGGGTTTTGCTTAAACAACATAAAACTCCTGGAACCATAAGAGGAGTGATTCAAGCCCCGCCAGGAGTCTCTCTTAATGAATTTTATCTCGTATTTATTAACCTTGCTAAGACCCCGTCTTCCTTTGAAATACTGAGTCTTCAGCTTAATCAGACGCTTGAAAAAGAAAATAATCCCTCTCATGAAACTTATAATCCGGGAGGGAGTTCATTTTATGAGAAAGGAAAAGCTTTTTTCAGGAAATTCCTTTATTCACCAGATTTGTAAAGTTTTTCTGCTCTTTTTTCAAAAGAGTGAAGCATCTGATTAAAAGCACCTTCAAATACCATTTGTGTAGCACTTTGGAAAAGGGTATTCCGAAACTCGAAATCAATAAAAAAATCAACGTTTGTCCCATTGTTCTGACCCGCGTTAAAAATCCAGTGATTGTTTAAATAATGAAAAGGGCCGCTAATGTACTCAACGTCAATGCGTGATTTGGGAGTTAAATGAACACGTGAGCGAAAAGTTTCCCGAAAAAACTTATACCCCACGCTCAGATCTGCCATTATTTCTGTCTCTGACTTTGATAGAATGCGAACGGCAACGCACCAGGGAAGAAACTCAGGGTACTTTTCAATGTCTGCTACTAAATCATAAAGCTGCTCGGGTCTATAAGGCAAAAAGTAAGTATGAAGACGCGTGCCCATACTAGCTCCGAAGTTGGGATTCTCTTGTTGCTTTCAAGCGTTCAAAATCGTCCCCTGCATGATAGGAAGAGCGGGTTAAAGGGGAGGCTGAAACCATCAAAAACCCTTTGCCGCGAGCCATGCGGGCATAATCTTCAAATTCTTCAGGAGTGACAAATCGATCCACCTTGTGATGTTTAGGGGTAGGTTGAAGGTACTGCCCGATCGTCATAAAATCAACCGAGGCTGCTCTTAAATCGTCCATCACTTGGTAAACCTCGCTTTTATCCTCTCCAAGGCCAACCATAATACCTGATTTTGTAAAGATCGAAGGATCTAGATCTTTAACGGTTTGTAAAAGGTGCAAAGAGTGGAAATACCTGGCTCCTGGACGAACTTCAGCATAGAGGCGGGGGACTGTCTCTAAATTATGATTGTATACGTCAGGCCGGGCTTGCACCACGATTTTAATAGCTCCCTCCTTTCTTAAAAAATCAGGGGTTAGCACTTCAATGGTTGTTCCAGGTGCCTTTTTGCGAATGGCTTGAATCGTTTGAGCAAAATGGAGGGCCCCTCCATCTTCTAGATCGTCTCTGTCAACAGACGTTATAACTACGTGGTGAAGTCCCATTTCCGCTATTGCTGTTCCGACTCTTTCTGGCTCATGAGGATCTAAAAGATCAGGACGTCCTGTCTTAATATTACAAAAGGTGCATGCTCGCGTGCATACGCTCCCTAAAATCATGACAGTAGCATGCTTTTTTGCCCAACATTCTCCAATATTCGGGCAAGCTGCTTCCTCGCATACTGTATTTAGTTTTTCTCGACGCATCAAATCCCGAGTTTCTTGATATTCCTTTGAAACTGGAGCTTTTACCCGAATCCAATCAGGCTTTTTAAGTTTTTGATGTAGTATCATCTTTTAATATTGCTTATCTGTTTAACGGTTATACCCTAACGTGGGCCTCTTAAGAGAATCAACGATAAAGTTCATGGATCTTCGAGACTGCATATCTCTAACCATTTGGGTGAGAAATGTTAGGTGTTTTCAAAGATGGCTAAATCGAATAAGGGTTACTTTCTTTCAATCTCTTAACTTCTTCTAAGATATCCTTAGCCCTAGAATGGTTTTGAGGATCATTTTGTAAAAAATGCATGCTTCTTTTTGCTTGCTGTTCTGCTGCTGTAAGATCACCAACTTGGATGGCCATCTCTGCTAAGGATAAGGCCGCATGTCCCGTCATTTCTTTTTTACCATAATAAACAGCTAAGAGGCGATACGTGAAAGGGTTGTCTGTCTCTTCTGTTTTTGCGCGTAAAAGCTCTGCAAATGCTTTTTCCAAGTCGCTTTTGTCTCCACTTTCGGTAAGGGCGTGAGCTAAGTTTACACGTAAAAGAGGGATGTCAGGACGTAAGCTTATGGCTTTTTCATACGCTAGAATGGCTTGCTTCGCTTGTCCTGAGTCAAATAAAATTTGCCCTTTTAAATCCCAGAAAAAAGCGTCTTGAGGATATTCTTTGAGAAGAGAGTCAACTTCATTTAAAGCTTCTTGGACCTGTGAATTTTGAAAGTAAGCAATCGCTCTCCCATATCGGGCTAAAAGAGAGGTATCAGAAGGGGGAAATTTAATTAAGGTTTTGTCAGGGCTTAGGATAAAAGCAGCAATTTTAACTTGTATTCGCTTGAAGTTATTTTCAAGTTTCTCAGGAAGTTGGGCATTGGCATGGGGGGAATGAGCTAAGTGAGCTCTAAAAAAATCAATACGTTCCGTTTTTAGAGGGTGTGTGAGGGCATAGGGATCAATATTTTGTTCGGCCATAAAATCATCTTTACGTAAAATTTCCATAAACTCTAAAAGACCTTGAGAAGAATATCCTAAGCTATCCAAGAATCGAGCTGCTCCTTGATCGGCTGCTCCTTCTTGAGACCTGCTAAATGTTAAAAGGCCTTTATGAGCCATCTCTTGGCTCCCTAACAAGACACCAAGGGCCGCATCTGGATTCCCAGCAAGGCCAATGGCAAGTCCACCAATTGTACCTAATAATTGTTGGAGAAGGGCGTTTTTATAAGCATCCATACCCCGAATAATATGGTTTCCTGCTATGTGAGCTGTTTCATGGGCAAGAACGCCAATGATTTGAAGGGCAGATGTTGCCCTAAGAATAAGACCCGTATGGATGGCAATCTGCCCCCCACCCATTGCAAAGGCATTTACCTCTTTTGAATTAATGATATAGAGGTGCATTGATTTAGGATTTAATCCAGCCGCTTTAAAAAGAGGGTCGGTATAGCTCTTGAGGACATCCTCGAGTTCAGCATCCCTTATCAGGGCCTCTTTTGAAAGAGGGGCAGACGCTAAGAGCTTTGTAGAAATAAACAAAGAGAGAAAAAGTAGTCTGATAAGCATGTGCACTTTCAAGTTGCCATTTTAACAGTATAACTTTATATCAAAAAGAGATATAAATAAATGGGGTTATAGAGTCATTGAATTTATCTGCACGGACATATGAGAGCTTTGCTCTTGCTTTTATTGCACTACTATTTGGTGTAGGGGGAATTTATTCCTATAAAATTTTCTCATTTTTGATGCCTCTCCTTACAATTGTTATGATATGGAATCGAGGAGGGATGAGGGATTTATCATTTCAGCTTTCTCCTCCTTTTGTTGTTTTGTTGCTCCTCTTAATTTGGTCGGGAGTTAGCATTTTTTGGACAACACATCAATTATCAGCTGTTGGTACATTTATACCTCTAACGATAACATTTATTTTTTCCATTCTTTTTCTCTTATTGATTGGGAACTCACCTCCTGATTTGACTTCTCGTGCTTATAGGATTTTAAAAATTTCTGGATGTATTTTAATTCTACTCATTCTTGTTCAAGTTGTTTCGGACTTTTTTCATATGGGGTTAATAAAAAAATATAAGGGAGAGCCCTATATGATGAAACCAACAGGATTAATTTTAGGACTCACAGCTTTTGTAGGATGTGCATTTCTGTGGATTAACGGAAACAAAGTGTTATCTATTTTAGTATCTTTTCTTGTGAGTATTCTTGTTTATTTAACTCATTGTGAGACAGGTGTTTATGGCGTTCTTTTTGCAGGTTGTATTTTTATTTTGAGTTATATGATGCCTTTTTGGACCACTCGGGTTGCTATGGTAACTTCCTACACCTTCTTGATTTTGTCTCCTTTGCTGAGTGTTTATGTGTTTGCTCCTACTTTCCCAAGTGAATCAATTGCTTTTGCGAAGATATTGAGCAAGAGTTTTTTACATCGAGTTTTAGCCTGGGAATATTTTTCAATGAGATTCTTTGAAAGTCCTTTTTTGGGATGGGGGTTTGAATCCTCAAGGTATCTTCAAACAGATCCAGACCTTGCTCAAGGATATACGAGAGTCGTTCATCCTCATAATAATGCTGTTCAGCTTTATGCTGAGTTGGGTATTCTGGGAGGAGTCTTGATTGCCCTTTTTTTTGCTTCTCTTTTTTGGGTTGTTGAAAAACACGTAAAAGACCGTTTATCGGTTGCAGTATGTAATGCAACAATTACTTTTTGTTTTATAACGGCTGAAATTACCCATAACGTTTGGCGGAACTATTGGCTGTCTCTTGTAACATTGACGGTAGGGATGGTCATTCTTTTTATCAAAGCTCGCGAGGCGCAGCTGCGCGGTAAAGCCGATCATTCAAGGCTAAACCCAGTCCCTGAAAAGGGATGGAGGCAACAGAAATCCTTTGGAAATCCGGCTGATCAAGAAACCTAAGCATTTTAAAGAGATTCGCTGCAGCTTCTGTTAAATTACTTCTTTCACTCAGATTTAATATGTGGTTACCCTTACACGAAGTTGGGCCAAAAGCAAGATAGGCTTCACCTTCTAATGGTTCATCTGCATTAAGTCTGAGAGGAAGGGTCGGAGCATAATGACTTGTCATCATTCCCGGGGCTTTAATTAATTTTTGAGGGGTTGTATCTATAGGCCCAATGATAGCTTGAATAGCCTCTAAGGAAAGTCCTCCAGGCCTTAACAGGCGAGGGAGAGAGGTTGTTAAGTCAAGGATTGTTGACTCAAGTCCCACAGATGTATCCCCTCCGTCCAAAATGAACAGATCGGGAAAGTCCTCTTCCACATGGTTGGCTTGAGTGGGACTTACTTTTCCAGAAGGGTTTGCACTCGGGGCCGCTAGAGGAATTTCAACCTTTTTCAGGAGCGTTAGAGCTATGGGGTGGTGTGGAACTCGTACGGCAAGAGAATCTAAGCCGGCGCTTGCAAGAAGGGAAACAGATGACGAAGTCAGACGAGGCAAAACAAGAGTTAATGGACCTGGCCAGAAAGCATCAGCAAGAATATCTGATGTTTCGTTCCACGACACATGATTTTTAAAGGCTTCTTTCGATGGGCCATGAATAATTAAGGGATTAAAAATGGGTCGCTTCTTTTGTTCAAAGATGCGGGCAACCGCCAAATCTTGTGTTGCATTTGCGGCAAGGCCATAAACCGTTTCTGTAGGAAGACCGATCAGATCTCCTTTACGTAAAAGGCATGAAGCCTCTTCAAAGGATCTATCTGTTGGCAAAACAATCATGGCTTACGTCCAAAAACTACAAATTCTTCATTTATTAAAGCGGGTTTGCCATAGTGAAAGGGTTGTCCATCCAGCTGCGTCATAATCCCTCCAGCAGCTTCGACGAGGGCGTGCCCCGCTGCTGTATCCCATTCACTACAAGGCATAAACCTTAAATAGAGATCGGCTTTGCCAGATGCAATACGGCAAAATTTAATGGCGCTTCGAATTCTTTCAATTTTAGCAATAGGGTAGGACTTTAAAAAAAGCTCTTCTTGTCTTTGAAACTTTTTCCCATACCCCCCTAGGAGAAGGGTCATCCCTTGAGACGGGAAGGGACGTGTTTGAAGAGAAGTCGTTTTGCCTTTAGATTTGCAAAATGCCTTTTTCTCATAGCCATAAAAAGTTTCTCCACTAAGGGGGATGTGGATGAGTCCAAAAATGGGATAATTATCTTTAATTAATGCGATATTTATACAAAACTCCCCTGATTTTTGAATAAATGCTTTTGTTCCATCCAAGGGATCAATTAACCAGTAAAAAGAGCTTTTGATAGTCCACGATGCTTCATCTTCTTCCGAAATGACAGGGATGGAAGGGGTTAACTTTTCTAACCCTTCTTTCAGGAGGCGGTGGCTTTCGTGGTCAGCTTGGGTGACAGGCGAGCCGTCCCCTTTTTCGATAACCTCGAAAACCTCTGTATAGATGTGACGAATTCGTGCACCAGCTTTTTCAGATAAAGCCACAAGGTGGGGGGCCAAACTCTCAAGATTAGGTATATTCATATGATTAAGTATGAAGAGATCAGGTTAAAAATGGAAGAAGTATATTCACTTTCTGGCATGAATAACCGCGCCCTTTGACGAGTCAACGGTAAATAGTCATACAATTAATTGTTTTTTAACTATTTTTCTCTACAGTTAGCAGTGTTTCGAGAATAGAAACGTACTAAACAAAAAGGAGAAATATGATGAAAATGAACTTTTTTACTCTTTTAATGGCGATGTCTTTTATGGCTTCTCTCAGTGAGGGATATGCTTCCCCATCCCAAGGGAGCTTCACACAAGAGCAAATCGCACAGCAACAGCAGCAAATGGGTGCACAGAAAAATCCAATGTATAAAAAGGACTAACATTGCTCAATTATCTCAGAAAGGGTGAGATAGGGGTTTGCGCTTCTTATTTTAACCGATGATTTCATGTGTCAAATTTTAGGAGTAAGGCCTGTTCTCACCTTTTCTTTTTACTGCTTTATAATTTCACTGGAGACCTAGATGCGATATGGTTTCTTAGCTATTGCGGTTATTTTAATTCTTTTCCGTCCTATTGAACTTGCATGGGGTCAAAGTGATAAAGACCTCCCCTCCTTGAACAAGGAAGGAGAGTTCAATCAAATAGTGGAGTTAGGGCCCCTTTCAAATAAAGAGTCTATTTTAAACGACCCTTTATTGCCAGCAATTGCCTGCCACGTCCGAGAAAAGTATGGAGTTCAATCTGTTATTCTTTATGGTTCTCGAGCTCGAGGCACAGCAACGGCTAAAAGTGATTATGATATAATCGGACTGAATAAATCAGGAAAAAATGAAAGACATTTAGAGGTTTTCAACGGAGCCCCTCTAGATATCAATATATATGATATTGATACATATAACTTGGCAGAGTCTAAAGTTAATCCTTTATTCTGGGACGAAGCTGTTGTTTTGTTTCAACAGCATCATGAAGGGGAACAGTTTATTAAGGGTGCGAAAAAAGCATTTTATGATCAAAAAATTCCCTCTGAAAAAAAAACAAATACAATTCGTTTATTATCTATTAATTTAAATAGATCTCAAGAAAATACAATAAAAGAAAATTTTTATAGACATAGATTTTTAGCACAAGCATTGGCGCAATATTTTCCTATACATGATCTCGTTTATATGGGACCCAGAAAAAGCTTTGAGTGGTTAAAAAAACATGACCCGCTAACATATGCAGCTTTTGAAAAAGCACTAACTCCAAATGCGGATAAAGAAACTTTATATGCGTTGTTGGAGAGGGTTATAGGCCCTGAGATCCATAGATATCATCAAGATCAAAGGAAATTATCCAAAGTAAATACAAAAAACAAAAAGTATGTGCTGTCACAAGATCCGCTATTACCTGAGATTGTTCGATATTTAAAAACCAATTTTGGGGCTCATACAATCATTCTTTTTGGTTCTCGAAGTCAAGGGGTTGCAAGCTCTAAAAGTGATTATGATTTTATAGGACTCCGGGGAGTAGGTACGCCAGAGGAAAAAGTGCGTGATCTTTTTAAAGGTGTTTATCTTGATCTTCATCTTTACCCCGAAGACATTATTCATGGGATGAATATGGTAGGTCTGTTAGGTATGACTGGCGGAGCTACTATTTTATGTCAAAAAAATGAGTTAGGAAATTATCTCATTAAACGTATAAAAAATGTATATAACAAAGGCTTTTTTGTACCCGAGAGGATAAAAAAGGAAATAGTTGATGAAATAAAAATGAATATGTCGAAGATTGATGATACTGTGGGTGGGAGGTACTATCAAAATTATCTTTTATCCAGTGTATTAGAGCATTATTTTACGCTTCGAAATAGGTACTATATTGGTGCACGACAGAGCTTTATGTGGATAAAGGAAAATGATCTATCCACCTATCAAGCTTTTGAAAAAGCTTTAAAACCAGGTGCAAATATGAGATCAGTAAAAGAATTAGTAGATCGTGTTATTGACACTCCTCAGCTGCCAAAGTCATAAGGGTTTCTTAGAAAAAGCAGTCCGCCAGCAGTCTTAGAAACATTAAAGAGGTTCATCATTTCATTAAATTTCACTGAGTTACCAAAAGATTATTCAACTGTTGAACGATTCGTTCTTTGGGAACTACTCCCGCTGACCTAGCAACAGGTTTTCCATTTTGAATATATAGTAAAGTTGGAACTGATTGTATGCCATTTCTCGCAGCTGTGTCTGGATGTTCATCTACATCTATTTTTTGAAATAAAATTTTTCCAGCATACTTGTTTTTTAGTTCTTCTAAGATAGGATCCATCATCTTACATGGTCCACACCAGAGCGCTGTAAAAAAAAGAAGCTCATTTTGGGTGCCGATGGCTGGGTTATTTTCTACTGCAAAGGCAGAAAAATTCGTCATGGCTATAATGCACATCAATAAAGCTTTCAATTTTAAAATATACATATGTTTTTCCTTTTTAAAAATAAGAGTTATTTATATATATTAAAAAATAATAATTAAGAATTGTTTAATAAAAAATTTACTGAAGTTTGATATACTCATAAATAGAGAGAAATGTTAACCGAGGAGATGTATTATGTTTCAAAAACGAAAAGTTATCGATTGTCGGTGGGACCCGAGTGAAAGCGCATGTACGCTTGCGGTGTCGGGTACTGAAGATGAAGTTCTTCAAGCTTCTATTGAGCATGCTGTTAGTGCCCATGGTGAAAAAAATACACCAGAATTAAGGAATGATATTCGCCGTTATTTAAGGGATGAAAAAAGAAAAGTCATTGATTGCCGGTGGTTTCCAAGTGAAAACAAATGTTCTCTTGCCATATCCGGTAGCGAGGACGAGGTTCTTAATGCAGCTGTTGAACATGCTGTTAAATCCCATGGGGAAAAGAGTACCCCAGAATTACGGAAGGAAATCCAAAAGCTTTTAAAAGAAGCTGAGGATTAAGAAAATCTATATCATTTCTAATTTGCGACTGATAAAATTCTTACAGTTTATATTTATTTTATTACATAAACTGATAAAAAAGTCAATTTTTAAAATTGCCCATTTTTATTTTGATGATCTAGGTCCATATAGGAACCTGAGTGCTTATTTAAGCACACCCATAATATCTGATTCTCTCATAATAAAATATTCCTGACCGTCAATTTTGACTTCAGTCCCGGTATATTTTCCAAAAAGAACACGATCCCCGGCTTTGACGTCAGGTAGATATGCTTTTCCTTCTCCAAGGGATGTGTCTGGTCCAACAGAAACTACTTCACCTGCCAGTGGTTTTTCCTTTGCAGTGTCAGGAATAGCAATTCCGCCTGCTATCTTTGCTTCCTGGTCAATGCGTCTTACGACAACTCGATCCTGTAACGGTTTAAGCGTTGCAGATGTTACTGATGTACTCGAAAGAAAACTCAATGCAAGAACAAGGATTCCAAGTTTAGATAGGTAAATCATTGAATGTCTCCTTTTGAAAAAACTGATCATTATTAATATAATAATACCATATTTTTAAATATACTTAAATTTTTTTATTTGGTGTTCAATGCTGGCCAAATTTTTAGAATACAATAAATTTAACCACTTGTCGTTGCGAGAAGGGATATAATCCTGGTCTGGTATTGGCGTGTATGTCTAAAAAAATTGTCGGCACTGGAATCGTTTTTTTAAAATTATTCCTTTTTTCCTTTTATTGTGATATACTTTAAAAAATAAGGGAACAGGGAAGTCAAAAAAGGAAAACTAAAATGATTCAAAGGGGGATTTTACTTGCGGCTATTTTTTTAATTTTTGAGAGTGGCGCAAATTGCATGAAAGATATCGATAATTTTATTAGAGACCATTGCGGAACAGTTTGTAACGGTGAAAGTGATGACTGCCGTGTTTGCTATAATGAAGGGGTCGACCTTTTTGACCAAGGCTCGCCAGACTCGCCTGAGATAAAATGGGATCTTCATTATAACCGTGGACAGTTAGAGTTAGAATTCTGATTTCATTGACTCTCTCATACCTTTCACTGGCATTTTTATCGGGTTGTATCCGCTCTCCTAAAGCCATCCCACGGCGGGGATCTAGAGTAATTAAAAAACCCCTCATTTATGGCCAATGCTCAAAAAGCAAACAAAGCACTCAGTGCCGCACAAAAGGGCTATCCTCTGGGCTTGCTAAGTGCTACTAAGGGACTAGCTTTCAAAAGAGTTATTTGATCTCTTAAATTTGAAAAATACATAACTGGTAGATGTGTTATGCAAAACTCTCTTTCAATAGCATCCGAAGCAGGCTCACCCCTTGCTGTTCATGCTTTTCACCCGACTATTCTCCGAGAATATGACATTCGTGGGGTTTATGGCCAAACCTTGCTTGACGACGATGCTTATTGGATTGGACGATGTTTTGGCCACTGTGTCGGGAAAAAAAAAGGAAAGGCGATCGCGGTATGCCGTGATGGCCGATTGAGCTCTCCTCAATTATGTGCAGCACTTATAAAAGGTTTATGTGAGGCTGGCCTTGATGTTTATGATTTGGGAGTAGGGCCTACACCTATGCTTTATTTTTCCGAATATGTTTTACCAGTTGATGGAGCAATTATGGTGACAGGGTCACACAATCCTCCTACCCATAATGGGTTTAAAATGAGTTTAGGATGCAAGCCTTTTTTTGGAGAAGATATCCAAGCATTTTCTCAGCTTTTGGAAGATAAGTTAGGCGAGGGGCAAGGGCAAGTATATAAAAGTGAATTGTGTTCATCCTATGTAGATAGACTAGTTCAAGACCTTCAATTTGGAAAAGAGCTCACAATTGCTTGGGATCCTGGTCATGGAGCAACGGCCCATGTTCTTAAAAGCCTTATTTATAAAATACCTGGACATCATATTCTCTTAAATGCTGAAATAGACGGGACTTTTCCTGCCCATTCACCAGATCCTTCTGAACCCAAAAATCTCGTTCAATTGCAAAAAACTGTCTTAAATGAGAAATGTGATCTTGGAATTGCTTTTGATGGAGATGGAGATCGTCTGGCAGCTATTGATGGAAAGGGTAATATCTTATGGGGGGATCAACTTCTTTTGTTGTTCGCAACTGATCTTTTAAAGCGAATCCCGAACGCTCAGGTTATAGCTGACGTTAAAGCAAGCCAAGGTTTTTTTGACACGATTTCGTGCTTGGGTGGAAAAGCAATTATGTGGAAAACGGGGCACTCTCATATTAAATCTAAAATGGCTGAATCAGGAGCCATGCTTGCGGGTGAGATGAGCGGCCACTTCTTTTTCAAAGAAGGATATTATGGATTTGATGATGGGATGTATGCAGCAGTTCGCCTCGTTCTTATGCTTTCACATGGGACAGAAAGTCTAGCTGACCTTTATCAAAGGTTACCGCACCTTCCCTCTACACCTGAGATTAGGATTCCTTGTGAAGGCGAGAGAAAGTTCAAGATTCCCTTAGAGATAAAATATAGATTACAGCAACAAGGATATTCTTTTATTGATATTGATGGGATCCGTGTTCGACTTCCCGAAGGATGGTGGTTACTTAGATCTTCTCATACGCAAGATGTCCTTGTTGCTCGGTGCGAAGCCTTTACCCTATCGGGGCTAGACAATGTGAAGCAACATCTTAAGGATGAATTGGCAAAAGCAAATATTGTTTGGTCCTTTGATTAGATGCTTTTATTCCACTGCAACATGCCTCCTTTTAGGTTATAAACATTGGTGAAGCCATACGCCTGGGCGAATTCGCAGGCTTTCTCAGATCGAAATCCACTTAGACAAATAAAGACATAGTGTTTATGAGTGTCAGCTGAGTTTAAAAATCGGGCGAGCGTAGGGCCCAGAGGTGCGATGGTTACACCTTCGATATGCCCTTCAGAACCAAGAAGTTCGTGGGGCTCTCTCACATCCACCAGAACATATCTCTCTTGATTATCCCTTAATTCTTCAACGGTTATTTCAAGAACTTTATCCATACCTTTCCTCAGAATAAATCGGCTAAGGTTCTCATCATTGAAATAAGAATAACACCTGTCAAGGTCAGTTTTCTAATTAATATCATGTGAAGAGGTAGAATAAAAGTCACCAGCTTTCTAACCAAGAGGGAAGTGACCAAAATTCCTCCGCCAAGGGCAAACCATTCTTCCAAGGTTAAATCAATTCTTCCTTGTCTCCAGGCAGAAATAGGAGCTGTGATAGCTATTGTTAGCAGGCTACAAGCCATTGCTTGTTCAAACCTAAGGCGCGTGATTCCGGTAAGCCAAGGAATAATGATAACGCCGCCGCCAAGTCCAGTCATGGTGCTTAAAAATCCTGTGATCATTCCCCCAATTGTTGCTGTTTTAAGTCGAAATGTAAGAGGTCTACCTTCTCCCGGGTCTTCTGGTTTTCGAAGGACCCACAAGCTATAAATGCTAAAAATGCAAGTTAGATTTAAAAGAATGTTGACCACCCAATGGGGCGAAAGAGCTTTTAAGGGAGCTGTTATAAAAGCTATAACTCCAGCAAAAATAATAAGAACACCCGACACGGGGTAAATGGTATTTTTTCGTTGAACGAACCAGGATAAAGCGGCCCCCGTTGTTAAAGCTAATAGCCCATACCCAGAGGCTTCTTTAATATTATAACCTCCAAAAGCCATTAATATGGGAATGGAAATAACTCCACCTCCTGTTCCAGCAAGACCTAAGATAAAGCCCGAAGCTCCCCCTACTATGCTCCATAAAAGAATAGGATCTACTATCATTCTTATTTTCCCCCTTAACCCCGCCTTAAAAACCTATTATGAGTATATTAAATAACATCGGAGTGAGACTATGTCATTGGATCAAACAACCGTCAAACGGATTGCAACGCTTGCTCGACTTAAATTGAGCGAAGATCGGATGGGACCCATGCAACAAGATTTAAATCGGATTTTGCATTTTATTGATCAACTCAATGAAGTGGATACTTCTCTTGTTGAAGCGATGGAAGGTACAAATGTTTCCTCTATGCCCTTTCGCAAAGATGTAATTACCGAGGAGAATTGCGTGGAAAAAATTCTCGCAAATGCTCCCGAGGTAGCTTGCAATATGTTTGTTGTCCCGAAAGTAGTGGAATAAAAATGACGACTCCTATCACAAAACCTGCGTTAAAAAATGACCTCATTCGATTAACTTTAGCTGAAGCGAAAGAAGGACTTTTGAAGAAAAAGTTTTCTTCTCTGGACTTGACAAAGGCTTACCTTGAATCCATGGAATCCAATCGAAATTTGAACGCCTACATCCTGGAAACACCTGAGTTGGCTTTGGAAAGAGCAAAAGAGAGTGATAAACGCTTGGCCAAAAATGAAGGGGGTCTGTTAGAAGGCTTGCCTCTTGGAATCAAAGACCTCTTTAGCACGGAAGGTATTCAAACCACTGCAGCTTCCCATATCTTAGAAGGATTTAAGCCTCCTTATGAATCAACGGTTACTCAAAACCTACAAAATGCTGGAGCTGTCTTTTTGGGGAAGACAAACATGGATGAATTTGCCATGGGGTCAACGAATATGACAAGTTATTTTGGGAGCGTTATCAATCCCTGGAAGCGTTCTGATGGAAAAGATTTAGTTCCTGGAGGATCTTCCGGGGGGTCAGCTGCGGCTGTTGCGGGAGGGCTTGCTCTAGCGGCCACAGGAACAGATACAGGAGGTTCTATTCGTCAGCCTGCTGCATTTTCGGGCATTGTCGGACTTAAACCTACCTATGGGCGGTGTTCAAGATGGGGAATTGTGGCATTTGCCTCTTCCTTAGATCAGCCCGGTCCCATGACACGGGATGTGCGAGATGCGGCTCTTATGTTACAAGTTATGGCTGGGCATGATCCAAAAGATTCAACGTCAGCCTCTCTTGAAGTTCCCTCTTTCGAAAAGTCTTTGACTCAAGGTGTAAAAGGGATTCGTGTTGGGATTCCTCGTGAATATCGCCTTGATGGGATGGATTCAGATATTGTCAAACTTTGGGAAAATGGAGCTAAGTGGCTTCAAGAATCAGGGGCGGAGATAATTGATGTGAGCCTTCCTCATACGAAGTACAGCCTTCCCACATACTATGTATTAGCCCCGGCAGAAGCCTCCTCTAACCTTGCTCGCTACGATGGGGTGCGCTATGGTCTTCGTGTCCCGGGAAAGACCCTTGATGAGCTTTATGAAAGTACGCGCAGTGAAGGATTTGGGACAGAAGTTCAACGCCGCATCCTCATTGGAACATATGTCCTTTCTGCTGGATATTACGATGCCTATTACCTTAAGGCCCAAAAAGTTCGGAGGCTCATTGCTCAAGATTTTGAGTTGGCATTTCAAAAAGTGGATGTGATCTTGGCTCCAACAACGCCTACGCCCGCATTTGCTCTTGATGAGTCTCCTTCAGATCCAGTTGTTATGTATTTAAATGATGTTTTAACAGTTCCAGCTAACCTTGCCGGTCTTCCTGGGATGTCTGTTCCTGCAGGACTCTCGAGAGACGGGCTTCCCTTAGGGCTTCAATTGATTGGACCTGCTTTTGATGAAAACGTGCTTTTCCGGGCGGGCAGTGTTCTTGAAGAAGCAGCAGCTTTTAAATCCTTTTTAGAGAGGTAATTTTCCATGGATAATCAATATATTTATGAAGGAGCTTCTGGACCATGGGAACTCGTAGTTGGTCTTGAAGTTCATGCTCAAGTGATCTCAAGCGCAAAGCTTTTTTCTGGGGCTGCTACGACTTTTGGTGCTGAACCCAACACTCAGGTTTCTTTTGTAGATGCAGCTATGCCAGGCATGCTTCCAGTTATTAATAAATTTTGTGTGGAGCAGGCTATTAAAACAGGCTTCGGGATTAATGCAGAAATTAATCTTGTCTCTATTTTTGATCGAAAAAATTATTTTTATGCTGACCTTCCTGCTGGTTATCAGATTTCCCAATACACTCGGCCGATCGTTGGAAAAGGGTATTTGGATATTGAACTTGAAGATGGGAGCGTTCGTCGTATTGGAATTACGCGTCTTCATTTAGAGCAAGACGCAGGCAAAAGTATTCATGATCAGCACCCTGAAAAATCCTATATTGATTTGAATCGCAGTGGGGTGGCTTTGATGGAGATTGTGTCTGAGCCCGACTTGCGAAGTGCAGAGGAAGCAGCTGCTTTTGTTCGTAAACTTCGATCCATTGTTAGGTGCTTGGGCACCTGTGATGGAAATATGGATCAGGGAAGCATGCGAATTGATGTGAATATCTCCGTTCGAAAAGCTGGAGAGCCTTTTGGGACGCGGGCAGAGATAAAAAATGTTAATTCCATCAAATTTTTAACTCAAGCGATTCATTATGAAGCAGAACGGCAAATTGTGATCCTAGAAGAAGGGGGAGAAATTCTTCAGGAAACACGCCTTTTTGATTCTGCTCGGGGGACAACACGTCCGATGCGAAGCAAAGAGCATGCTCATGACTATCGTTATTTCCCTGATCCTGACTTACCCCCCCTTATCTTGGACAAGGCATGGGTTGAAGAGCTTCGCAAGAACTTGCCTGAGCTCCCTGATGCTAAAAAGTCTCGTTTTATGCAAGATTACGAGCTATCTGCTTATGATGCTTCGGTTTTAGTTGCAGAAATGGAAACGGCTTCTTATTTTGAAGAAGCCCTCAAGTTTCTGAAACCTCTTAATCCAAAAGCAGCAAAACTTTTAGCAAATTGGCTTATAGGAGAAGTGTTTGGTGCGCTTAATCGAGAAGATAAAACAATCGAAGCCTGTCCCGTAACTCCACCTCATTTATCAGGCCTTATCAATCAAATCCAGGAAGGGATTATATCGGGAAAAATAGCAAAGGAAGTCTTTTCCTTAATGTGGGAATCAGAGAAGGATGCGAAGACTTTAATCGAAGAGCATGGGCTAAAACAAGTTTCTGATGATAGTGCGATTTTAGCTGTTATAGATCGAGTTCTTTCCAAAAACGTGACTATGGTTCAAGAATATAAGAGTGGGAAAGACAAGCTTTTTGGATTCTTTGTAGGTCAAGTTATGAAAGACATGGCAGGGAAAGCAAATCCCGAATTAGTTAACAAATTGTTGAAGGAAAAATTAGGATGACCCTGATTAATAAGGGACTCAAAGTTATCTTATTTGCTTTCAACTTTGTGTTTACGGCTCCTCTCCTAGCAGAGCCTATTAAGCTTGAACTATGGCATGCGATGGAAGGATTTGTTGAAAATAAACTTAAAGAGTTCGTTGGGAAGTTTAATGCTTCCCAGAAGGAATATGAAGTGCAGCTTACCTATAAGGGAAATTATACTGAAACTTATAAAAAGGCTATTAAAGAGGCAAAGAGAGGAGGGACGGTCCCTCATATCCTCCAGGTTTATGAAATTGCAACTCCATCTCTTATTCCTCAAAAGACCCTTTATATTCCGGTACATGAACTTCTTCAAAAACATGGATTCTCCTTAAAAGACGAAGCCTTAATTCCTGCAGTTGTAGATTTTTATTCAGACGAAAATGGTCAACTCTTAGCTCTTCCTTTTAATATTTCAACGGGACTTCTTTTTTATAATAAAGATGCGTTTCAAAAGGCAGACCTCGATCCGGAGGTTCCTCCCCAAACATGGGAAGAGGTGGAATCTTATGCTCTAAAACTCAAGAAAGCTGGGTTTTCTTGTGGTTTAACAACAGCTTGGCCATCAGGATATTTGCTTGAACATTTCGGTGCTCGTCAAAATGTACCTTTTGCTACAAAGAATAATGGGTTTAAAGGGAAGGGGGCGAAGCTCCTTGTGAATTCGAAAGCTTTTGTTTTCAATATCGATAAATTTGGGGACTGGCAGAAGAGAGGCATTTTTAAATATGGTGGACGCTATGTTGCTGATATTGAACCTCTCTTTACAAAGGGAGCCTGTGCCATGATCATGCAATCTAATTCAAGAATGTCTATTTTAAAGAAAGATTCCTCTTTTCAAGTAGGAGGCGGGCCAATTCCTTATTGGAGCTCAATGATAAAAAAGCCACATAATCTTGTGACAGGGGGAGCTGCTCTTTGGGTTCTCAAGGGACATAGTGAGAAGGAAGAAAAAGGTATTGCTCTTTTTTTGAATTTTGTCGCAAGCTCTGAAAACCAAACAATTTGGGTTGAAGCTACAGGATATCTTCCGATTTCAAAGGCGGCTTATAAAAATCTAAGAGCTTCTGATTACTATAAAAAGAATCCTCACAATGAGATTGCCATTCAATCTTTAATGCTTCCTCCTACTCCATATTCAAAAGGCATTCGAATTCCGGGCTTTTTGGAAGTTCGGGATGAAGCTCTTATTCCGGCCTTAGAAGACGTGTTTACAGGAAAAAGATCTGCTCAAAATGCTCTTGACCGAGCTGTTATTCAAGGAAATGCTTTGATCCAAAAGGCGGAAAACGAGGTGTTTTAAAAAACATGATTTTTTTTAAGAAGTATTGCATACTTCCTAAAAAGGTCTTTTAAGGGAGGAAATATGGGAAGACAAAAGCGCAACTTGCTAACGATAGGCGCAATTGGTTTTGCAATTCTTCTTTTTGCTATTTTAGGTATTGTCCAAACTGAAAAGTCACATAAAAGCATAGCAATAGTCCAGGATATGCAAGGATCGAAATCGGGGACACCTTCTATAGGCGGCGTTTTCGAGTTGGTTGATAAGGATGGGAAGATCTGGAAAAATACAGATTTTAAGGGAAAGCCCATGCTTGTTTATTTTGGGTATAGCTATTGCCCCCATATTTGCCCTCAAGCCCTCTCCCACATGACTGAAGCGATAGAAGAATTGGGAGGGGGAAAAGTAATACAACCTATTTTTGTTTCAATCGATCCTCAGCGAGATACCCTTGATTCATTAAGGAGCTTCGCGCAAAATTTCCATAAGGACTTTGTTATGCTGACAGGATCAAAAGCTCAAATTGATCAAGCTTTAAAGGCCTATCGGGTCTATGCAGCTCGAGCCTCGGAAAACTCAAAAGAAAATGATTATCAAATGGATCATTCTTCACTGATTTATTTGATGGATAAAAACGGAGAATATCGGGCCCATTTTGATCATCAAACCCCTTCCCATGAAATTGTAAAAAGAGTCAGATTATATTTGGAAAAGGGAGAATGATCTTTTGATTTTAAACAATTTTTAATTTTTTTGTGATATATTTTAATTCTCTAATGAAAATGTAGACTTGAGGAGATTTAGAGTGACGAAAGAAAAAGAACATCCCATACGCCTTTTTTTTGCTATATTTCTGCCCTTTGTCCTTTTTTTCACCATTCATCGCCCTATCGCTGGGATAATTTGTTTGCTTTTGCAGATTACCATATTGGGATGGATTCCAGCGGCCCTATGGGCCGTGTATTCTTTGAGCCAATTCGAAACGGATAGGAAGATTGCTGCTAGCAAAAGTAGAAGTCGAAAAAAGGAATAGACTCACCTAGAGTGTCTAAATTGAAAAGCTGAACATCTCATGGATTTTTTCCTGTATTTTTAGTAAATTGTCTCGTTTTCTTAGACAAAACTCCAATTCAAATTAAAATTAAGAAAATTTTTAGTCAAAATTGATCTATTTTCTTGACAGGATAGTTAACAAAAACATACCCTTTATATCAAGCACATATTTTTTTATGTGTTATTTAACAAGGAGGTGCATTATGCACAAAGTCTTATCTGTCGCAACTATTTTAACAGGATTATTAGCCACTAACGAGCAAGCCCAAGCTAAAGTTAAGGTTCCTGAGTTTTTGCAAAAAATCGCAATGAAATGTCGGAAATTGAAGACTTCTTCCTTGGAAATTCATAAGGGAGATGGGCAACAGTTGATCCAGAAAAAGACAGTCCAGAAACCTCAGCCTTTCGTTGAGCCTGACCTTCTTGAGCTTTCTACGCGACTTTCTGAAGGGTCCGGCACGGTGTATGGTGAGGTAATGTTTGGTCAAATGGAAAAAACGTTTCATAAAGCGGCTCTGAGTAAAAGAAAATCATCTAAGGACCTGTTTCCTCCTCAAATACAAACAGAGCAAAAAGAAGAGAAACCCCTACCAAAGGCAGAACTACAGGATTTTGATCAAAAAGATGATGTTGAAACGGCAATGAAACTTTTGAATACAAAGGGAAAAAGCACGGTTCTGAGTTTCAATCAACTTATAGGTGTTAAGCATGAATTATCTAACTCAAAAGAGGCATCTTTCAAAACGGTTCAAAGCTTAGCAAGGAGCCTGGTTGGTGAACGGAAGTCCTATAATGATTATCCCGAAAAAGATCGTCAAGAACTCCAGAAGCTTTCTGTTGAGATAGAACTCATGAAAGCACAGATAGCCAACCATAAGTTTAGAAATCAAAATAAATTCGTACCTGTGGCGAGTTCCATTAAGGAAAAAAAATAAGGGCTTACGTTCTGATTACCTAAGTCTTTAGTAGGTAATAGCTTATATGTAAATGGTAGGCTATCATCATTGTGGGCCCTGCAGAAAGCAGGGCCAAGCAATCCACTACCTAATTCATACTTATCTACTTGAATTCTAAACAAACACTTGTAAAAAAGAGTTTTTAACAGTGAAAATAGAAACAGGCGTCTTAGATTTTCTTGACGCGGGTCATCCTTTATAAAATCTTTTATCTCTCGCTTGAATAATTTCCCCATGCCACGGGCATCCAGGTTCAGCAAGGCATACAAAAGCTTCTGTTATTTCCTCAGGTGCGGGAAGAGTCATAGGATCTTCTCCTGGCATGGCTTCTGCCCGAAGGGAAGTTCGAGTTGTTCCGGGGTTGATAAGATTGACTTTGAAAGCTGTATGCTTAACTTCCGCTGCATAGGTTTTGACCATCGTTTCAAGGGCAGCTTTGCTGACAGTGTAAGCCCCCCAATAAGCTGTGGGATGAGTTGTAATTCCACTTGTAACAAAAACCAATCGTGCTTCTTGAGCTTTAATGAGAAGAGGCTCAAAAGCTCTCAAAAGATGCCAGTTTGCATGAAGGTTTGTTGTCATCACTTGATGCCAGACGCTCGGTTTTATATGGGTTATGGGGGTAAGACCGCCCAGGATCGCTGCATTCCCAACGAGGATATCTAATCGGCCGAATCTTTCAGCAATTGATTTTGCGAGGTCATCGATGTGTGGTAAGTTTGTGAGATCAAAAGGAACCAACACCGCAGGGAGCCCGAATTTTTGGACCTCGTCATCAACTTTTTCCAAATCCTCGGAGGAGCGGGCTACAAGAATCACTTGCGCCCCTTCTTGAGCAAAGCGCTTTGCAACAGCAGCTCCAATGCCTCGAGAGGCCCCTGTAATTAAAGCAACTTTATTGGTGAGTCGTTGAGTCATTCTTCTCAATAAGTTTATCTAAATCTTGCTTTTCTTTATCGTTGTATTGAGGTTTTGGGGTTGCTGGCTTAATCGTAGATAAATTCCTAACTGTTTCTTCCAATGAGGGTAGGCTATTTTCAATAAGATCTTGAGCGTCCAAAGGATGAATTGCCGTTGACTGGGATAGGTTTTGAGGGAGATAATCCTTTGGTATTAAGCGCTTTAGCTCAAAGGCTCCTTGCGCGACCCATGGAATGAGGCGAGCTTCCTTAATAGATTCAGGAACAGCATGAGGAGGATAAAAAAAGCTCATGGCAAGATAGGCAAGGCAGACCAGAAGGACGCCTCGTGCAAAGCCAAAAACAAGACCAAGAGAGCGATCAAGTCCTCCTAATATGCTCCCCTTAATGCCTGAGGAGACAAACCGGCTAATCAAAATAAACACGGCAAGGGAGAGAATAAACAAGATACCTGCTACAACTGCATCAGCAATCATGGGACTATGGATATAATGCCGACCTAAAGGACGAAAAAGAGGGAGGCCATAAAAAACAGTTGCAAAAGCTCCTATCCATCCAGCGATGCCAAGAACTTCACGGGTAGCCCCTCGGATAACACCGATGATGACGGAAAGCCCAATTATTAGGATGATCGCAAGATCAATCATGTAAAAAGATGAAAAGGGCATGTTTAACCTCCATATGCCTTACGCATTTTAGGCTTTGCTTCAAGATAATTAGCAAGTTCCACAAGATGCGCAAGAGAAATAAGCGTCATTTCTGCCACTGATAAAGGTTTTGAGGACTTTGGAATAAAGGCTGTTTTAAACCCGAGCTTATATGCTTCCTTAAGGCGTGCCTCTTGTTGACTGATGGGGCGTACCTCTCCCGAAAGACCAATTTCACCAAAAAAGACAGCGTCTTTTGGAAGGGGAGCATCTGCGAGAGAGGATAAAAGAGAAGCAGCAACAGCCAAATCCGCTGCGGGTTCAGTAATTCGAAGGCCTCCTGCAACATTTAAAAAGACGTCCCTGCTTCCACACACAAGACCACACCGAGCTTCAAGAACAGCTAAGATCATGGAAAGACGTCCTGAATCCCACCCAACAACAGACCTACGAGGAGTTGCAAGGGAAGAGGGTGCAATAAGACTTTGGATTTCAACGAGAAGGGGCCGCGTCCCTTCAATTCCTGCAAATACACATGAGCCTGTTACATCTTCGTGACTATGGGATAAAAAAAGTGCAGAAGGATTATGAACCTCTTGAAGTCCCTTGTCAGTCATTTCAAAAACGCCAATTTCATCTGTTGGGCCAAATCTGTTTTTAACGGATCGGAGTATCCGAAAATGATGGCCTCTTTCTCCCTCAAAATAAAGGACAGTATCAACCATGTGCTCAAGCACCCGAGGACCTGCAATGACCCCCTCCTTAGTGACATGGCCGACAATAATGATGGTAACCCCATATTTCTTGGCAAAACGAATGAGCTCATGGGCACTTGCTCTGACTTGGGACACGGTGCCGGGAGCTGCATCTAAAGCATCCACGTACATCGTTTGAATAGAATCAATGATAGCCACTTGAGGGCCGTGGTGTAAAGACTTCAGGATATCTCCAATATGGGTTGTTGTTGCCAATTGAACGGAGGTAGAGGAAACTTGAAGGCGCCTTGCTCTGAGACGAACCTGATCAGCAGCTTCTTCTCCGGAAATATAGGCACAAGATGTTTTGCCACTCGTTATAGCCGCTACTTGTAGTAAAAGAGTCGATTTTCCGATGCCAGGATCCCCACCGACAAGGATAACAGAGCCAGGTACAAGCCCCCCTCCACAGACCCGGTCAAATTCTTCGATCCCTGTTAATAGGCGGGGAAGGGGAGTTGAGACATCATCGAGAGAGGAAAACTCAATTTTTTGAGCCTTGTGGGTTGTCTTTTTTTGAAAAGAGTCAACGGTTGCCTCTTCAACAAGGGTGTTCCAACTATTGCATCCATCACATTTTCCAGACCATTTCGGAAAGCAACTTCCGCAAGCTTGGCAGACAAAATGTGTTGTAGGCTTTGCCATTATGCAACGTTCCGAATGTCAGTTTCAAGTTGGATGGGACCTACAGGAAGTCCTTTGATAAACTGTTGCACATAGGGATTATCACACTTATCAATTTCATGCGCGGACCCACACCAAATGATTTTTCCATTATACAGCATAGCAATTCGGTCTCCTACTTGCCTGGCACTGTTCATGTCATGGGTAATGGTAATGGCGGTGGCTCCCAGTTCTTTAACACAATTTCGAATTAACCCATTAATGACGCTGCTGAAAATAGGATCTAGGCCAGAGGTGGGTTCATCAAAAAAAAGGGTATGAGGTTGGGTTGCAATAGCACGGGCCAGGGCTACTCTTCGCTGCATGCCGCCCGAAATTTCAGCGGGAGAAAGCTCGGCCACGGATTCACTTAAACCTACAGCCGCTAATTTTTGGAGCGCAATTTTTTTAGCTTCTTTATGATTCATATGCTGAGCGTGGATAAGGCGGAAGGCCACATTTTTCCAAACAGAGAGGCTGTCAAAAAGAGCAGAGCCTTGGAAGACAACACCAATATCCTGAAGACGAGCTTCATTTTGAACGAGGGATTCTTTTGTGATTTCTTGTCCATCCATTTTAATGTGCCCTGAATCAATTTTAACAAGACCGAGAAGGCATTTTAAAAGGACTGATTTTCCTGTTCCTGATCCTCCAATAATAACCATGGACTCGCCAGGATAAACGTCAAGATCGACACCTTGAAGCACATGCTTATGGCCAAAACTCTTATGAATGTTTTTTAGGGAAAACTTTGGAATCATGATGGGGCTTTGTGAAATCATAGTTTGAGAGATTATTTCATCAAAAAATCAGAATGGAAACCCTTTTTTCAAATTTGTGCTTTCTATTTTTTGACTTGGCCTTCAAAGACATTTGCGTTATAAGCCTAGATCATTGCCGGATTAGCTCAGCTGGTAGAGCAACTGATTTGTAATCAGTAGGTCGTTGGTTCGATTCCGACATCCGGCACCAGGATTTGTATGGGGTTGTGAGGGTTTCTAAAATTAGGGAAAATCCCCTAGGTAGCAAATAGGTAGCAACCGGAAATCATCTTTCAACGTAGAATTGGACCTATAGGGATATAGAAGGTGAGGTTATTTTTGAGCAGCAGGGGTGCATTTAGTTGACCGCTTGAATTCTAGAAAAAAGTGCAACTATCTTAACTTTGAGGAAAAGTATTGCTGCAATAAAAAAGTATCAACTTAAGCCAAAAAGAAAGACTTAAGCTGTATGATACAACCAAATGGGACTATCTATATCTAAAATAGCCAATAAGCTAAGTCGATCACGAAGCAACAATAAGCCTAGAGCTGAAAAGAAATAAAATATGATCTCGGATTTCCCTGATGCAGCTCATAAGCTATCAGTCACATCATTCAGGTGGACTTTGAGAAGTTAACTCGAACCCATCTCTTTATAGTCCCCTTGGGGGAAAATTTTCCAATAAAATCAACTAATTCTGCCATACCTTCTCGGGCTTTGATACAAAAGCTTTTTTCTTTGCTGGCTTTCTTGCTTATGCCTCTTTTATCCTTTGGCTTAGATAGGCCACTCAACCGAGTAACAAGCGGTCCAGCAAATTCAATTTTTAAAAGTATAAAAAATAATTCTTCTTAACTTAATATTCACAAATATTTGATATACCTAAGTAAACTACTCAGTAAAAATGAGCGAGGAATAAGTTTAATGCGGATCCCAGTCTCAGAGTAACGGAGAGATATAATGTTATTTTCAGAATAC
>DAIDHR010000010.1 GCA_027459605.1 Alphaproteobacteria bacterium | reverse complement strand
TTAAACAAAGAGGCTATGAACATGACACGGCTATAGATGCTTCATTCTTGGTGCGATTATAATATGTTTTTGCTATAAATTCTAAACAAGCAAAGCCCGAAATTATCACCAACTTCAAAAGAGAAGTGCCCTGGAGGTCTAAGTAAACGCTACTGCACTTTTTAGTTTTTTATTCCGGAGAGGTTGGGCTCATTCGCTCTCTTATTTGATCTTTTCGTTTGCGAAGATTGGCCCTCAAAGCTTCTGCAAGGCGTTTTTTCCGAATCTTTTCCTTTTCCTCTTTTGAAGAAAGCACTACAAACCTTGGTTTTTTTAAGGGAGATCTTTCCTTCTTAACCCCAGATTCAGCATTTTGTGACATGTCAGCATCCTCTTTCTTGATCAACATTAGTCGTGGCCGCTTGCCTATTTTTATCTAAAAAGCCCCGTTACCAAAAGATCGGGACGGGGCTAGAGAAATCCAAACAGATGAGTATTCTCACATATGCTGAGCTGTTTTGATCACATCCTTGGGAATTGTAATATTGAGGTCTTCGGCCGTTTTAAGGTTAATGTAAGTGTTTAGATTATTAGGTTTTGCAACAGGAAGATCGCCAGGATTTGCGCCTTTTAAAACTTGGACTGCAAGTTTCCCTGCAGCATATCCTGTATCAAAATGTGCATAGCCCGATGAAGCCAAAGCTCCTTGAGCAACCGAGTCTCTATCACTCGAAAAAACAGGGATTTTATACTGAGAGGCTATTTTTAAAACTCCCTCCATGGCCGATAAAATCGTATTGTCTAAGGGCACGAAAACTGCATCAACTTTTTTTCCAGCCAGATGTTGCATGGCCGTAGTCACGTCAGAAGTTTTAAAAGCTGTTGCCTCGATGAGGGTGATTCCTAGCTCTTTTGAGGCTTCCCGGGCTTCTTTAAGAGGAGTTGCAGAACTATTATCCCCAGGATTGTAAAGAAATCCCAACGTCTTCAAAGAGGGGAGTACTTTTTTAAAAAACTCTAACTGATGTTTAATGGGAGCAGCATCCGTGGCTCCCGTAACATGTCCCCCCGGATGAGCCATAGAGGAAACGACGCCTGAAGCAACGGGATCTGTTACAGCTGCAAAAATGATGGGAAGATTGTAATTTTCATTTGCCTTAACCATGGCTTGTGTCGAAGGTGTCGTAATTGATATGATAAGGTCAGGTTTTAAAGCTACGAATTTTTTTGCAATTTGAGTTGCTGTAACTGGGCTGCCTTGGGCATTTTCATAGATAAGATTGAGAGTTTTGCCTGGCTCGTAGCCATTATCACTAAGGGCCTTTAAAAGACCTTCTCTTACGGAATTGGCAGCAGGATGATCAACAATTTGGGTGATAGCAACGGTTTTTAGAGGTTCAGCGGCTTGAAGATTTGATGATAAAAAGAAAGATGAAATAAAAAAGCTTATGACTTTGAAGGCTGTTTGGATGTCCATGGTGAAAAATCCTTATTTCTGAAATGATACAAATTACAATAATCCAATCCAATCTTTGTAAGTCGAAGTCGAAGGTGTTTAAACATATCAGATCTCCTTTGAAAAAAGTAAAATCCCTTTAAAAAGGGACCTATAAGAAAAGCATTAGGATATAGAGGTTGTCAAGAATAAGGTTTCAATTGTGGGTAAAAAAGTTCAATCAGTGTTGCAGATTCAGCCAACATTACAATCAGTTTATATTTTATATATAGCACAAAAATGAAGAAAAGTCCACTTTTTAAATTGCCCAAAAGGAAATATGGAGTGCGTGAAAAGGCTCGTTTCCTCAACCTTTAAGGCTTGTTTAAGGCATCCATAATCAACGTAATTGTTTCCTCTATCCCATAGAGGGCAATAAAGGACCCCATGCGAGGGCCCTCATCTTGGCCCAATAGTATTTGATATAAGGCATGAAACCAGTCTCTCAGGTTGGTATACTTGTGACGTTTTCCAACCTCATAAATTTCCGTCTGAATGGCTTCAGCATCACGAGGGAGATTCTTTAAGCTTTGGGCTAAATCTTCAAGGGCTTTCCTTTCTTCCTCTGTGGGGGTCCGGTAGTGCTTATTGGGCTTAACAAAATCACGATAGTACGTAATCGCATATCCCACAAGGTGATCCACAATGGGCATACTCTCAGGACTAGCCCCCGGCGCATACCGGCTAATAAATCCCCATAAAATATTCTTATCTTCTGTATTACAAACGCTTGCTAAATTTAACAGAATCCCAAAACTTAAGGGCAACTCTTCTTCGGGAGGCTTGCCATTGTGTACATGCCAAACAGGATTGTTCAGCTGTTGATCTAGGGTCTGATCAGGAAACTTTTCAAGGAAAGTTAAATACTCATCAACGGCCCGAGGAATTACATCAAAATAAAGGCGTTTGGCTTTCCGTGGGGATTGATACATGAAATAAGAAAGACTTTCTTCGGGAGCATATTGAAGCCATTCCTCAATGGTAAGACCATTCCCTTTTGACTTTGAGATTTTGGTCCCATCCGCATCCAAAAAAAGCTCATAATTGAATCCCTCAGGTGGTTTTTGCCCAAGGATTTTACATATTTGACTTGAAAGTTTGACGGAATCAATTAAGTCTTTCCCAGACATTTCATAATCAACCTGAAAAGCGGCCCACCTCATCCCCCAATCCGCCTTCCATTGAAGCTTGCAATGCCCTCCTGTAACAGGAGTTTCCACAAGTTTACCGTCTTCTCTCTTGTAAACAATAGTGCCAGTTTTCTCATTTCGCTCAACGACAGGAACCTGGAGAACACGCCCTGTTTCGGCACAAATGGGAAGAAATGGACTATACGTTGCACGCCTTTCTTCACCTAGAGTGGGTAAAATCACGCTTATGATTTCATCATAATGAGCCAAAACAGAGAGAAGAGACGTATCAAATCGCCCAGAGAAATAACACTCGGAAGAGCTGATAAACTCATAATCAAAACCAAACGTGTCTAAAAAGGCTTTTAGGCGAGCATTGTTATGATGGCCAAAACTCTCATGGGTACCAAAGGGATCGGGAATTCGCGTCAAGGGTTTTCCCAAATATTCTCGTATCATCTCTTGATTAGGAACATTATCAGGAACCTTGCGAAGCCCATCCATATCATCTGAAACAGTGTAAAGCTTCGTTGGAATATCTGACAGTGATTCAAAGGCATGGCGAACCATTGTTGTTCGGACAACCTCTCCAAAGGTTCCAATATGAGGAAGTCCGGAAGGACCATAACCTGTCTCAAATAAAACATATCCCTTTGAAGGAGCTTTCCCTCCGGTACGACCAAGAATTTTGCGGGCTTCTTCAAAAGGCCATGCCATTGAAGTTTGAGCTGAGGTACGTGGTTCTTGCATTTTAATAACTTCTGTCATTTTAAACACCAAATTTATACATTACCCTTTTTCAGAGATAAAAAAAGGGAAAAAACGAATCCATCTAATTTGGCCATTCATTGTCTTCCAATCTGTATGGAGCAAATAGTAAATTTCTACACGTCAATCAACCCCTTCTTTTTTTTGTGGAAATGCCCTATATACTTTACCCAATCTTTTAAGGAGTATCATGAGCAAAAAACCTCTCATTGGAATTACTTTTGATATAGAAGGACCGGGGGGCTATTCAAATTTCCCTTGGTATGTTGTCCGGGAAAACTATTGTTCTTCCGTTGCAGAGGCCGGAGGAATTCCCTTTCCCCTTACCCACGACATGGATTTGGTCGACTCTTATCTTTCTTTAATGAGTGGACTTTTGGTTACAGGGGGAGATTATGATGTAGATCCGACTCTTTATGGGGCTACAACACATCATCCAACGGTTAAAACTAAGCCTCAGCGGACAAACTTTGAAATGGCTATGGTTCGAGCTGCTCTCACGAAGAATATACCTATTCTTGGGATATGTGGAGGGCACCAACTCATTAATGTTGTTCTGGGGGGGACCCTTATTCAACATATTCCTGACGAAATTCCAAATAGCCTTGAGCATGTTCAGCCCACCCCCCGAAGTAAGCCTTGGCACCCTATAAAAATTGAGAAAGACACTCTTCTTCATAAAATTATTACCAGTGAAGATCTTCAAGTTAACAGCGGGCATCATCAAGCGATTAAATCCCTTGGTCAAGGGATTGTAGTTAATGCTCTCGCTCCCGATGGCGTTATTGAGGGATTTGAAGTTCCGGAGTATCGTTTTTGTATGGGATTACAATGGCACCCCGAATTCCTCGTGAGTGTTCAAGACGGAATGATTTTTGAGGCGTTTGTAAAAGAAGCCACCCGTGAATAAAGGAGAGCGCGTTGCTAAGATCATAGCAAGAGCTGGCCTTTGCTCTCGCCGAGAAGCGGAGACCTGGATTCGGTCTGGCCGAGTTCTTATAGATGGGAAGATTCTTGAAAGTCCTGCATTTAGTGTTACCTCTGAAAATCGTATTGTTGTAGATGGGAAACCCCTCCCCCCAGCTGAAGCGCCACGCCTCTGGCTTTATTGTAAACCGAAAGGGCTTGTAACCACCCATAAGGACGAAAAGGGTCGGCCAACGATTTTTGAATCGCTTCCTAAAAACTTACCACGGGTTATATCAGTGGGGCGACTAGATTTAAACACCGAAGGCCTTTTGCTCCTGACCAATGATGGAGAACTTGCTCGCCATTTGGAACTTCCTTCAACGGGATGGATCCGTCGATACCGGGTCAGAGTTCATGGTAAAGTAGATCCGGGCGAGCTTCTAAAGCTTGAAAAAGGCTTAATAATTAATGGAATTCACTATGGTCCCATTCGTGCCATCTTGGACCGCCAAAAGGGGGATAATGCTTGGCTCACAGTTGAACTCCAAGAAGGAAAAAATCGGGAATTGCGGCGTGTTTTTGAGTTTTTAGGTTGGCCAGTTGCCCGCCTTATTCGCATAAGCTATGGTCCTTTCCAGCTAGGGCCAATGGCCCCCAGTGATGTCAAAGCTATACCTGCCCGCGTTTTCAAAGAGCAACTTGGGGACTTTTTAGAAAAGAAGAAGGCAAAGAAAAAATCGAAATGATGGTTGAATTATCTATTCCCCCCTCTCTAAGAATTTGATATGAAGGAATGAGTTATATTTACAAGGCATTTATGAAATACGATGAGTACGGCAGCCTTCTCCTGGATCGTCACTTTCCTCAAGCAAAGAAGTGTTCAAGTTATCCTGACATTATCTTTATATATCTTCGTTTCTGATTTCCTTCCTCTCACCACTCACCAGTTTTTTTATACCCTAAGTCTCCTCATTAAAGACCTTCTCATCTGGATCATGCCCCTTACAGTGGGGCTTTTTATTGCCCATTCAGTGAGCTCCTTTCATCGAAAGGCCCCCCTTTTTGTCGCAATTCTTCTTCTCTTTGAAGGACTCTCGAACTTCGGCAGCGTTTGGTATGCCTATGGTTGCGCTCATTTTGCTGCAGATTATTTACCTTCTTTTGGAGTTTCAACTCTTTCGAGTGATTTTACAGCACTTTGGCGCTTACCTCTTACAAAACCGGTTTGGTGGTCAGCTGAGAAAGGAGCGCTTGTTGGCCTTCTTTTAGGATGTTTGACTGCCTTTGGAAGTCATCCTTTTCTGAGCAAAATTGTTGGTCAAGGGAAAGATATTGTTCAGTGGATGCTTACAAAGATATTTGCCCGCCTTATCCCCCTCTTTATTTTAGGCTTTGCTGTACAAATGTATCAGACAAAGCTTTTGAATCATGTATTTACTCATTATGCTCTTCTCGTCGTATGGCTTGTTGTGTTTTTGACATGTTATATTCTGATGCTTTTTGTGCTTGGAGCCGGATATTCCTTAAAAAACATTATGTTGAATCTCAAAAATTTGATGCCTGCAGGAGGTATTGCCTTGACGTCCGGGTGTAGCCTATCGACGATGCCATGGACAATTGATGGAACTGCAAAAAATCTTAAGAATCCAATCTTGGCCCAAGCCATTATCCCTGCCACAACCAACATTCAGCAAATCGGAGATTGCATTGCAAATACCTTCCTTTGCTTCCTCATATACCGCCACTTTTATGGGCAGAACCCCGATCTGTTGATGTGGGCTCATTTTAGCCTTGTATTTGTTTTAGCCCGCTTTGCAACGGCTGCTATCATGGGGGGAGCGATCTTTGTCATGCTCCCCATTTATGAGAATTATTTAAATTTTAATCCTGAAATGATAGCTATTATCTTGGCCCTCAACGTTTTCTTAGATCCCCTTATTACGAGCACCAATGTCATTGCGAATGGAGCTCTCTGTCGTATTTTTGAGCGCATTTGGATCCGCATCCAAACCCTCATCAGCCTTTTGCCTACCCTTCCATTTAAGATGAGAGTTTGAAGATTTCTTTCTTGAACATCAAAGGAAAGTGAAATGATTTCAATAATAGAATGTATCGGAATGTTGGCAGGAATGTTGACCACATTTTCCTTTTTACCTCAGGTTATAAAAATTTGGCATACACGAAATGTGAGCTCTATTTCTTTATTGATGTATTCCCTTTTTTCTTTTGGAGTTTTTCTTTGGCTTCTTTATGGAATTTCAATCAGTTCATTATCAATGATAATTTTTAATGGAATTACACTTTGTTTATCACTATCAATTTTATATTTAAAAATTGTTATTGAAGCAGGGCCTAAAGCCCAAGGGAATTCATAGGCGCCTTTGCTGGATTTCTAAACATGTTTTGATCCATCATCAACTCTTTAAGATGAGATTTTAGAACCTGCAGAATCATTTGTGCTCACAAAAAGTTAATGCTATACTTTCAAAAATTAAATATCGAAACAAGATATGATGAGGCACCATCGTGAGAAACGTTCTTATTACTTTATCATTCTCCTTTTTGCTGAGCGGCTGTTATAGTAAAGGGGCGGATGTGGGAAGCGCTACCCTCAATGGTATAACTTATGCTGGGTCATTAAGTGGTTGTAGTACGACGGATAATGGAAATAGCTGTAACACAACACTAACAGCTACAGACAGCACTGGGGTAAAAACGTATTTAAAAGTTGACCCAACAAATCCTTACACCTACGATGATACACTTAACACAATAAGTATAACAGGGACTGATTCTAGTGGAAATACAGTTACTCTTTCGAACACGAGCTGTGGTTCATAAATCAAAGAAAATGAAAAGAGATAAGATAATGAGATACAGTTTTTTTAATGCTCTGTTTTTGATTTCTATTTTATTTACACCTCTTTTATCAGGATGTAGCGGCATAGGCAACTGTACTGGTAATGCGACAGTCACCGTTACACCTCCGGGGCAACAACAACCACAGAATGTAGCTCTCCCTCCAACCCCTTCATGCTAGGAAAAAAGAAATAGAGTAAAATCCAGTCCTCTATTTATCCTAAAATGAGGAATAATGTCGAAATAATATTCCTCTCTTCTTTTTTAAAATCAAGTTTGTAATGTAAGAAAATGTATGGGTCATTTCCCGCGCTCCATGCTGCATGTGGGAAGAGGAAGCAAATTTTTTAAGAGAATTAAGTGTTTGATTTTGCATGTCTTTGTGGTTCTTCAAATTTTTCATTTTTTCTCCTCATGATAACGATCTCTAAGAAAGGTTTGTCTTTTTTATTATCGTGTTACTGGATATTTAAAAAAGTTTAATTCAGGGCGAATATTAACAAAAAAAGGATTTTTGACTCTTTTAATTTGTTTAACCAAATTTTTACCACCGTTCTCTAAAGTTTAAGTGGAGAATGGGTTATGAAATCAACTTTACATTTTAAAATTATTGGAATGCATTGTGTTACCTGCGCTTCAAGAATTGAGAGAGCTGTTGCCTTAGTAGAGGGAGTAAAAAAAGCCGAAGTAAACTTCATTAACGAAAGAGCATCTATCGATCTTGCTCCCCTGTTTCCTGATCCCACAAAAAATATATTCAAAGCCATTGAAAAAGAGGGGTATAAAGCTAAACTCATTCACGATAAAGCCGCCTCCCACTTCCATCATGACTTAGAGCATCACACCATAAACCATGGCTATCCAATCTATATGGACCTGATGCTTGCTATCATTTTCACCCTTCCTCTTGTTGCCCATATGATCGGATTTTATATTCCTCCTTATTTTCAGCTCTTTTGTGCAAGCGTGGTCCAGTTCTGGTGTGGCCGGCGGTTTTATAAAGCTTCTTGGCGGTCTCTTAAACACCTAAGGGGAGATATGGATCTTCTTGTAACTCTAGGAACTTCTGCTGCATACGGGTATAGCCTTGGTAGCGTCCTTCTTAATAGTCCAACCCTTTATTTTGAAGCAGCTTCCGTTGTTATCACCCTTGTTCTCCTCGGTCGTTTTTTAGAAGACCGAGCAAAACGATTAGCAAATGCAGCCGTAAGATCCCTTATGAACCTTGCTCCACCTATGGCTTTCGTCGAGAGGGATGGAGCTTATGTGGAGGTCCTCAGCCATGATGTTCGTAAAGGGGACCATGTCATGGTTAGAGCCTGGCAACGCATTCCCGTGGATGGCATCATTTTTCAAGGAGAAAGCGAAGTTAATGAGTCGATGATCACAGGAGAAAGCCTCCCTGTCCTTAAAAAAGCAGGAGATACGGTTACAGGGGGAACGACGAATACAGAGGGTGTTCTTTATCTTGAAGCAACAACCCTCGGTAATCAATCAACCTTGTCCCGAATGATCCATTTAGTCGTGGAAGCTCAATCTTCTCATCCTCCTATCCAAAAGTTTGTTGACAAAGTCTCAGAAATCTTTGTCCCGCTTGTTCTTCTCATCAGCCTTGCTACGTTAGCCATTTGGCTTTCTGTAGGAGCATCTTTTCAGCATGCTCTTTTGGCTTCTGTTTCAGTCCTTGTTGTTGCTTGTCCATGTGCTTTAGGCCTTGCAACACCCACTGCCATTGTCGTTTCTATGGGAGAAGCCGCCCGAAAGGGTATACTTATAAAAGACTTGGAAAGCCTTGAAGCCCTGCGCAAAGTTGATCAAATTATTTTTGATAAAACAGGAACTCTAACCAAAGGGGAATTTAGTTTAACCTCTTTCAAATCCCTTTCTCATATGTCTCAAGATCATGTACTTCTTCTTGCAGCCTCTCTTCAAAAAGGAAGTGAGCACCCCTTAGCTAAGGCTTTTATAAAGGCACTTAAGGGACAAAATCTTCTTGGTGTGGAAGATTTTACCTCTCTACCAGGCAAAGGGGTTCAAGGGAAAATAGATGGGACTCTCTATTATTTAGGGTCAGGAAAATTAATGGCAGATAAGGGGATCCCCTTTTCCTCTCCCCCAAAGGGAGATCAAACGGCTGTTTATCTGGCTGAAGAAAAACACTTGCTCGGAATTTTTTATTTAGCTGATGTTCCTCGGAAACGGGCTTTTGAAGCGTTGCACATTTTAAAGAGCATGGGGCTAAAAACAATCATGCTGACCGGAGATAATAAGGAAACGGCACAGGCCGTTGCGAACAAAGTAGGCATTGATGATTTTATGGCCCAGCTCCAGCCAAAAGATAAAATTAATTATATTCGAGCTCTCGAACAACGACATCATTATATAGCGATGGTGGGAGATGGCGTTAATGATGGTCCTGCCCTTGCAGCTGCAACCGTTGGATTTGCCATGGGGTCAGGCACAGATGTAGCCATGGATGCCGCTCCCATTACTTTAATGCGCCCTGCCCTTGAGCTGATTCCTCAGACGTTTAACCTTGCCACGAAAACATTTCATGTGATTCAAGAAAATCTTTTTTGGGCCTTTATCTTTAATATTATTGGCATTGGCTTTGCCGCCTTTGGCCACCTAAGCCCTGAACTTGCGGGAGGTGCTATGGCCGCCAGCAGCCTTATGGTCGTTTTAAATTCCCTAAGATTAAAACGAATCTGAATGAATAGTCTTCATTACTTATTCAAAATATGCCCGTCTCTCAAGTGCAAAAGTAGTTTATACAGGACAAATTTTGTGTGGTGGACACTTACAACGCCTAAGGGAAACACAGTAAAACTTGGCGTTCTTTTGGCTCTTAATCATCGGGCCCCCAGGTATTAGTGTAGCAGAGCTGACCCCAGTTGAAGTTGCCCCATAAGAAACCGTGGGGATTGATGTCAAATAGCAAAGAGCTAGCGCACTCATTAAAAAACTCTGCACATGTAATCCTCTAAAAATAAACCTTATAAAAATGGGCAAACTTGATGTGCGGGGCAATGACTTATTCTTTTTTTACCTGGAAAAGCGGTTCCTGGCACCCCTTTATGCAAACCTTTGCCTGGGAAAGGACGATATATAATAAGATCCGATCCAGCAGTGCTTGTCATTGCTGCATAGGAAGCGATAGGTGTCGAGGTTAAGAAAATAATTGCCAAAACGCCGAATAAAAACAATTTACACATTGTAATCTCCTGAATATAGACTCTTAAATATTTTGTATTTAATTTATATATTAAGTATATCATATATAAATATGAAATAAAGATAAATATTACTAAATTCAAAAAAGAAATTACGTCGACCCCTTTTGCTATGTATAGCAGGGGGTCGGCGTATTGAGCAGTCTAATATAGTTATGTATCGAATTTGTTCGATCTATTCTGATTTGACGCTTGGCATTAAAACAACACCTTTTGGATTGCCAGCACCAAATGCTGTTTGTCCAGCTGTTGGGAAACGTTTAAATACACCATAGGCATGACCCTTACCTGGAAGATGAGGGTACCATGGTGGCATTCCCCGCACGCGCATTCCTAGCTTGCCAACTGTTGCTACGGGAACCCCTGGATTTGCTGCACTAGCGGCATACACTTCCAAAGAAGTTGTAGCGAAGAAAGCAACTGCCATAAGACCGATTACTAAATGTCTGTACATTTTACTCTCCACTAATAATATTTAAACATAATCATAATTATTCTTATTTATACAATAATTTTAACATAATTACATTATTAGTCAAGTCCTTTAGCCTTTCTTTTTTCTGATTTTCTGAAATACTTGTCGAAATAAATATATTTAATTGGGGGAGAATAGAATGCCCCCCCTTATTCTAGTGAAGAAAGATATTATAACAAGCTGCAACAAGCCTTATTTGTTATTACTGTAATAACGTCAATGAACCTCGCTTTGAGCAGCCTAACTACTTCAGAGGTAACTAACCATCTGTATGGAACAGCCCCCTTTCTCTTTTTACGGCTTGCTTGTTTAGACCTTTTTTAAGACCTTTGCCTGAAAAGTATGCTGGACTGCCTGCTTTTGGCACTGCACTAATTTCCATAGAAGTTGTCGTTAAGAATGCAATAGCCATCACACTAATTAAAAAAGCTTTATACATTTTATACTCCACAAGTAAAAATTAATAACATATTATTTATTATTATATTTATAAGTTAATAATATCACAAATATTTAAATAGTCAAGATTATTAATACATAAAATGGGTAAATTATGAGGAAGTAAATTGTTTGTTAGTTTTATGGAAAAGCGGAAGCTAAAGCTTTATCAATAAACCACGCCATGCGTTCACCTGACGCTACAGGGCCTTCCGTCTTCCATCACAGCTCCAATGTGTTTTTGTCCCCGTTTTTTGGCTAAATCCTCTTGCCGTTGCCGTTCACGAGATGAATCTCTTTTCCGGGACGCGAGCGAATCATAGCAATGAGGGCAGGAAATACCACGCTCATAATGGGGTGACTCAAGATCATCTTCCGATATAGGATGACGACACCCATGGCAGGATTCATAATGCCCCAGGTCAAGCCCATGACCAACTGCTACACGTCCATCAAAAACAAAACACTCCCCTTCCCAAAGGCTGTCTTCAGGAGGAACAACTTCAAGGTATTTTAAAATGCCGCCTTTGAGGTGATAGACATTTTCAAACCCTTGAGAAAGAAGGTAGGAAGTGGCCTTTTCACAACGAATACCCCCCGTACAAAACATGGCAATGCGGCGATGCTTTTTTTTATCAAGGGATTTAACAAAATTTGGAAACTCGGTGAACGAATGAGTATTAGGATTGAGGGCTCCTTTGAAAGTGCCAATTTCGACTTCATACACATTGCGGGTATCAAGAACTAAGGTATCTGGATCTGAAATAAGATCATTCCAATCTTGAGGATTGACGTAAGTTCCAGCTTTCTCTTTAGGGCAAATACCAGCAATGCCTAAGGTTACGATTTCTTTCTTCAGTCGTACTTTCATGCGGTGAAACGGAATCTCCTTCGCCCAGGATTCTTTATATTCTAGCGCAGGAAAGTGCATCTCAAGAAAAAATTTTAAAGCATCAATAGCATTCCTTGACCCAGCAACTGTGCCATTAATTCCTTCCTCAGCAAGAAGAATGCTCCCTTTTATTTGATGGGTATCGCACAAAGATTTGAGGCGAGGCTGTAACTCTCGAAAGTTCGGGAGAGGAATAAATTGATAAAGGGCAGCAACGATGATCTTATTCATAGGCTCAATAAGGTTAAATTCGGTATTTTCTTGAAAATAATGAGAAGGAAGGCAAAGTGCAAGCCTTTATCGCCATCTTCAGGTAGTCCCTAAAGAAAAAAATAGGGAGCCTCATGTATAAATGTAAAAATTATTACTGAGGTTGACATCCGTGAATATATTAAACTATGATCAATCTAGAATAAATTTATACTCAAAGAATTTCAAGTTCTCGAGCAAATGTTTGAGGGCGAGCGCGATGAGCGGAGTCAACCTACGTGACAGAGCGCGAAACCCGAAGAGCCTGTCCCCGCGAAGGCGGGGGTAATGAAGTCGAAACTTGAAAGACGAAGAGTGTACTCATGAAATTTCATACTCACGATGACAGGGAAGGATGTGTATGTTATATCAAATCCGTAAAATACTTTGCTATTCACTTATCATTTCGATTTTTAATTTATCTTTTTGTCCTCTTTATGCCGTACATACTTCTCCAAATCCTGAGGACACTTCCGACAAAACAGCTGTCCGTCCTCGTTACTTAGTTCTAGAAGATTCGCTTCAACGGGGGATTATAAAATCTGCAAATAAAGTTCAGGTCTGGACGCCTCAGTTTATTCAACGCGCAGTTTCACAAGCGTACAATCAAGTTTGTACGTATCTATCGGATATGGTCAAGGACATTGCTCCTCTTGTTTTAACAAAGACGCCTCAGGAAGCGGCTTTTGATCCGCTTTTTTGGTTAGCTGAATTCAATACATCAATTAAAGAAATGCAGGAGAATTCATACACTTCCTCTGAAGTTCAAAAGGAGATGGAAGAATTTCAGGATATCGTGTTCAGCGGAATGCTTTCCCCTTATTTTTATGAAAGCAAACTAGATGAGTTAAGGTTAAATATTTTAAGCTCTTCTAAGAAAAAGAAGATTCGCGAAAAATTTAGAAATACTCTCAAAGAAGATTCGACCCTTTTAAATCGACAATTTCAAAAAGACCTTCTTACATCTCTCAATAATCTTCCGCGAAACAAGAAAGGCATTAAAGATTTTAAAAATATTCTGATGTATTATCAAAATATTCAAAATGTTGTTGATTATGTTGATACACTTGCTGTCTTAAAGGTGTATGTTTACCAGAATAAACAAATTTTTCAACTCGACGAAAGTAAATATAAGGCCCTTGATCAGGCCATTGATGATGCGCTAAATAACATTAACCCATACGAATACATAGCTCTAAAAAATGAAAGGGCAATGAATCAGAAAAGAGCAAAGGAGTCTGAAAGGGGTTCCCCGGAGGATGAGGCAACAAATCGGTCTTCCTTGGTATTTCAAGAAGAGAATAAATCTTTTTCTTATTTGCAAAATCTAAAAAGCCTATCACGAATTATTGGCGAAGTATTCTCCTTTGTCCTAAAAAACCCTGTACATGCAACGGTTTATGGTCTTTTGTCACAAGTCGTTTTTACAGCTGCTGTTAAAAGCTTTACTCCTCCAAATCCTCAGGAAATAAAAAGTGGGGGAGCGTCTAATTTCCCCTCCATAGATGAAGAAAAGAAATTTCTTAATCCTGGAAAGAGAAATGTTGGCGTTGAAATTCAGATTAACCCTAATGGGACAATCGCTACAAATCCGTCTCCATCGTTTGATTTCAATGGAAATCCTCTTGTCGCTTATGTTGGAACTACTGATGGATTTGCACGAGTAATTAATGGGACGACCCAAGGCTTCATAACAAATCCCATTCCTTTTGGGGAGCAAGGCGGCCAAGTTTCTAATCCCTTCCCTTTACTTTTACCAAATGGTAAACAACTTATAGCTTATGAAGGTTATGCTGCAAAAATTAAAGGGATCACCTTTAATAACAATTCTCTCTCTCCTATATCTTATTTAGGGGATCAAAACCACGTTTATGGAAATCCTTCTTTAACTTGGGCAAATGGGACCATAGCTGGAGCATGGTTTGCTTCACCTTCTTATGTTATCTATGGCAATGTTATTAATCAAAATCTTAGCTCTCTTTTCCCAACAAATGTTGTATTAAATGCCCCTACAAACGGGAGCTATCAAAATCCGGTGCTAGGTTCTTTTTTGGATGGGGGAATCCTTGCAGCTTATTATGGATCGCAGGTCTCAGGAAACCCTAACAATGTTGTTTTTGTCCGTAAGTTTGATAGCAACTTCTCTCCTCGCTCTAGTGAAACTACTCTTACTAATACAGGATCTAATAACGGAAATCCAACCTTCGTAGTTCTTCCGAACAATAGGTTTTGTGCTGCTTGGGAATTTTTTGGGCCAGGATATCATAGTATCATGGGCGCTATCTACGATGAGACGCTAAATGTAATTGTAAGCCCACAAGTATTAAGTGGGTCTACACCCGGGAACCGAAGAAACCCATCGGTTACGTATGATAACGTACAGAATAGAATTCATCTTGTATACCAAGGGGATCAAAACGGTAACAACGATATCTATTTGTCTTCATTTGATGAGAATTTATCCTCTCTTAACAGTGAAACCATGATTAATGTGGAAACATCTGGAGACCAGCTATATCCTAAAATTGCATTTTCACCAATAACAGGGCTCTTTGTAACCTATCAAGGTAATCCAACGGGAACGAACAATGCTTACGGCCTTTTCCCGAATACGGCATTTTCTACCACAAGCTCAATGTCCCCAGGTACAACAGAAAACCAAGCACAACAAGTGCCCCCACCCCCCGAATCCAACCCAAAAAGTAATACACCAGCGATCGCTGTTGGTGTGACTACTGGCGTCGTGGCTCCTGTTGTTATTGTTTGTGCTATTTGTGGATTTAAAAAATGCAAGCGCCGACATGCAAAGTCTTCGACCAGTAATAATATTGAGTTAATGGAAAACGGGATTATTAAAACGGAAAAGCCAAAGAACGAAACAAACCGTACTTCCCAATCTCCAGGCATTCAAGCAGAAACTATTGTCGGTGAAAGAGGAAAGCATTTTCAAATTGTTAAGGTAAAGGACAATAAAACTGCCGAAATTCTAGCAGACATTACTGGTGTTCCCTTTGATCCCGAAAAAATTACAGCGGGAGCTCATGGGACTGTAAGTCCAGCCGTTGAGCTAGACCCACAAACAGGTAAATTTACTGGTGTAGTTGCGGCAAAAATAGTTAAAGGAGAGAGAGACATCAGCCGGTCTCAGCACGAACTCACAATTTTAGAAGAGTTAAGAACTGATTCCAAGACACCTCATACAGAAGGTAATGACTACACCACATGGATGGCTGATCATTATGTTTATGATCCAGATAAAGAAAAATACGCCACAAGTAAGAGTATTTTAACGCGCCAATTTTCTGAGAAAACAGAGATCATTATTACACCTTGGATAGCGGGTGGAGATGGGCAAGATTTTATCAAAAGACTTTCTTATTTGACAAATGAGGAAGAGAAAAGTCTTCTCCTTTCCAGTCTTGTTGCCAGCATCTTTCGAGCAGTTTCTTATCTGAATGGCAGAGGGATTTATCATCACGATATTAATCCTGGGAATATTTTGCTCGATATGACAACAGGGTACTTCCGTCTAACAGATTTTGGGAGTAGCAGTAAATCAGCTCATATAAACAAAACTGTACGAGTTAAGGGAGGGTATGCAACTCCTGAGTTCTTAGCTTACTTAACGAATGTTGCAACCGTTGCTCCCCCATCTACTCAAGGAGATGGTTGGAGCTCTGCGGTTGTTTCATGGCAATTTTTATTTGATGGTGTGAATCCATTCTTCAATATTTCTTATCCAAAGATGGAAGAGACGATTAAACAACTTAATGAGGACTATAAATCTCACTCAACCCCCCTCGTCCTAGCCCTTCTTCAGGTCTTTCAAAAGCGCCTGCCAGCCGCGGAGACATTAAAATTAGCTCCATTTGCGAAGAAGGATCAAACAACACGTGAATGGCGAGTTAAGATTTTAATGAACTTAATTCAAAAAGATCTTGATCGAAAAAAACTGTACCAACAGTCAAGCAAAACCCAATTTCCAAGTGGGAACGTATTAAAAACCCCACCCAAAATCCCTTCTCAGACGCGACAAAATAAAGAAAATTCAAGCAGTCAAGATGCCTTTTACTTCGGGGAGGGTTCAGTTAACGGTAGCCAAAGTGAAATAGGGGTACAAAATAGTAATCCAGACGACTATCAAACTTAAGGTTATAGTAGCCCCTCGTCTCTTGTTTTAATGGGGGGATTGTAAGACAGTTAAATCGATAACGATGCTCTCCACATAGCAAATGAATAACCCCTTAAGGCTGAAATGGCCAATTAAAAAATTGGACTGACTTTGAAAAATATGGTACAAAATAAATATAGAATGAAAGAAAGAGATCCTTTTTCCTTGGTGATCTGCAAGGAAGGGTGAAGTGGGAGCGTCCTTAAAGATTTTCCTCGCTTCATTCAATTGGCTCACTTTCTAATAGAAAACGGAGGCGTAGTAAGGTGGCATACGCTTCCATTTTATCAAGTTGCCATCGTAAGGATATAAAATAAAATGAAAATGACTCTTTTAAAATCAATAAGTCTTATTGCATTACTAACGGCAGCAGCGCCTGCTATGGCAGCCGACCCAGTTGTAGCAGAGGTGGATGGACATAAATTTACTTATTCAGAAGTAATGGCAGCAAAGGAAAGTCTACCTAAACAATATCAATCTGCTCCTGAAGAAAAGATTTTTCCTGCTCTCGTTAACCAAGCTGTTGATACGTATTTGATCAATAAAGCAGCTCAAGCTTCGGGTGAAGCCCAAAAGCCCGAGGTGAAAAAAGCCATAGAGAAAGCGACCGAAAGCATTGTTGCCCAGGCCTATTTGGCAAATAAAGTCACTCCAATGGTAACAGATGAAGCTGTTAAAGCAAAATACGACGAAGTAGTCAAAAATTTTCCTAAGGAAAAAGAAGTCCACTTAAGACATATTCTTGTAGATAATAAAGACACAGCAACATCCATTATCAAGGCGTTAAAGAATGGAGAAGATTTCACCAAGCTTGCCAAAGCAAAATCAAAGGATGAAACCACAGCAAAGGAAGGGGGAGACCTTGGTTATTTCAGAAAAAGCGAATTACCGACCGAACTGGCGGATGCTGCTTTTGCGCTGACGCCCGGATCTTATAGCCAAGAGCCTGTGAAAACAGATTTTGGATGGCATGTCCTTAAGGTTGACGAAATTCGAGATGCTAAACCTCCTAAATTTGATGATGTTAAAAACGAATTGAAAAGCCTGATGGCTCAGGAGGCGGTCGTTTCTCTTGTCAAAGACTTACGAGCAAAGGTAAAGATTAAACTTTCTGATAAAAATGGTAATCCTCTGCCAGAGAAAAAGGCTGAAGAAGCTGATACCGCTCCAGGTAAACCTGAAGCCTCAGCGGCATCAACAGAAAATAAGTAAAGGGGTAATCTGAAAGGGCTTAACACCTGACGAATTTTATAAATTGCAATGAAATCATTACCGTCATTGCGAAGAGGGCGAAAACCCAATGAAGCAACTCAGAAAATCTATGTTTTCACCAACCTGGATTGCTTCAGTGCCTTTGGTGCTTCGCAATGATACTACGTGGAAAAATTCGTCGGACGCAGTAAAGTTTGACGCCCTCACCCAAAGAATGCGAATTGGTATTAGCCACTCAAACTGGATCAACCTTTTAGGAATTTAAAAAATGATGCTTAAGCTCCGCATTGAAACAAAGGTTAAAGACACCTTTTCTCCTCTCTATTTAAAGGTTGAAGATGAATCTCATCTTCATATTGGTCATGCCAACCATCAACCTGGGAAAGAAACTCATTTCGCAATAACAGTTGTTTCTGAAACCTTTAGAAATCAGACGCGTATCAAACGCCATCAACAGATGTATGCCTGCCTCGAAGAAGAAATTAGGGATGGTCTTCATGCCCTTTGTTTGAGGACCCTTTCTCCTGAGGAAGCTGAGGAGGCGTCAACCGCACAAGTGTAATTTGATGACGGTGTCTCCGAACAATATCCACACGGAACCCATAAATTAAGAAAGACTGCCCTACTTCAGGAATTTCTCTGGTCTCATGAAGAATTAACCCAGCAACAGTCGCTGCATGTTCATCGGGCAACTCCCATTTAAAGAGACGATTAAGGTCCCGAATAGTAACTGCTCCCTCGATCATATATGTCCCATCAGGGGTAATTCGAACTCCGGGTATTTCAACATCATGCTCATCGACGATTTCCCCGACGATTTCTTCTAGAATGTCTTCAAGAGTCAGCATTCCCTGAAGATCTCCATACTCATCAATAACAAGGGCAAAATGCTCACGACGTTCTCTAAAAGCAGCCAATTGAGAAAACAAGGTTGTCGTCTCTGGAACAAACCAGGGGGAACTCGCAATCTTTTTAATATTTAGCTTGCTAACATCGCCCTGATGGGCTTTGAGTGCTCTAAACAAAGCTTTAGCATGAAGGACTCCAACGATATTTTCTGGATTCCCTTTCCATAAAGGAATGCGCGTATAAGAAGCCTTTAAAACTAAATCAACAATTTCTTGATTGGGTAACTCAATATCAATCATGAACATAGTTTTTCGATGTTTCATGATTTCAGTCACCTCAACAGTTGTTAAATCTAAAATACTCCGCAGCATCGCACGCTCATATTCAGCCTCTCGGGACGTCCCTGCGTGAAGTTCTATTGCCCCGAGGAGCTCTTCTGCCGTAGCACTTTCTGTAAGCCCATTTTTAATATTGATCCCAATAAGATAAAGTGATTCTTGAGCTAAAAAGTTAATCAGTTTTGTTAAAGGTGTCATAAGAGTTAGAAGCGGCTTAAAAAAAGGTGCAAATGCAAGCGCTGATCGATCAGGACAGGTGTAAACATACATTTTCGGAAGAACTTCGCCATACACTGTAATTAAAGCCCCCATTCCAATCGCTGCATAAAGGGCTCCCATAGGCCCAAAAAGATAGGTTAAAATAGCTGTTGTAAGAGCCGTTACAAGGGTATTAAACCAAGTATTCAAAAGAATAATTGTACTGATAAATCCCCCAATATGAGATTGAATGTTCAGTACAATTGAAGCTTTTGTATTCCCCTTTTTAGACAAATGATAAAGCCTAACACGGGACGCAGCCAAAACAGCCGCTTCAGAGGCGGAACAAAGGCCAGTTAAAATGATAAAAATTAAAACAACGATCACAAATACGATCGCATAAAATATGGTCATGGAATAATCCTCACAGCTGCTTTCATATTATCTTTTATCAAGCATTTTGTCATTCATCTTTCTTCATTTATGCTTCTTTCCTTGACACTCAAAGCTCGGCCTTGGTAGGACAGCTAAGCTACTTAAAAGGGAGAACTCTTTAATGTTAATTGGCGTTCCTAAGGAAATAAAAAATAATGAATATAGAGTTGGCTTAGTTCCAGCATCAGTACGCGAACTTGTTCACCATGGCCATCAAATTCTTATGGAGGCCGGCGCTGGGGTTGGAATTGGCGTCAGTGATATGGATTATATAAAGGCAGGGGCTAACATAGCTGCAAACTCTGAGGAAGTTTTCAAATCCTCCGAGATGATTGTCAAAGTTAAAGAACCTCAACTCCACGAATGTAAGCTACTTCAAGCAGATCAGGTTCTTTTTACTTATCTTCATTTAGCTTCTGATCCTAAACAAGCAAAAGCCCTTCTAGATTCGAAATGTGTTGCCATTGCTTATGAAACAGTCACATCTCCTAAAGGGGGACTCCCTCTTCTTATGCCATCAAGCGAGGTTGCCGGACGCATGTCCATTCAAGTTGGCGCCCATTGCTTAGAAAAGCAAAAAGGAGGATCAGGGGTTTTGCTTGGGGGAGTCCCTGGTGTTAAGCCAGGAAAAATCTCCATCATTGGTGGTGGTGTCGTCGGCGCAAATGCGGCCCGCATTGGCATAGGCATGGGCGCCAATGTGACTATATTAGATAGATCAATCCATCGCCTAGGCGAGCTGGACAAGCTATTTGGAACCCATCTTCGGACTTTGTATTCAACTTTTGAAACCATTGAACAGTGTGTCATCGATTCCGATCTGATCATTGGCGCAGTGCTTGTCCCAGGGGCTACTGCCCCAAAACTCGTTTCTGAAGCCATGGTCAAAAAAATGAGGAAGGGATCAGTTCTCATAGACGTCGCCATTGATCAAGGGGGGTGTTTTGAAACCAGCCGCCCCACCACATTTGCCGAGCCAACCTATATCGAACATGGGATTGTCCATTATTGCGTTACGAATATGCCTGGAGGAGTTGCTCGAACATCTACTTTTGCTTTGAATAATGCCACCCTGCCCTTCGTATTAGACATTGCAACAAAGGGGTATAAAAACGCCCTTCTTGAAGATTCGTATCTAATGAATGGCTTGAATGTGTATCATGGGCATATCACCTACGAAGCCGTCGCACGAGATTTAGGGTACCCATATATTAATCCCCACTCTCTTTTGAAAGACGAATACTTCTCTTGATCATCAAATGCCTAGATTTAAACTGGTAGCGGAGGAGGGACTTGAACCCCCGACACACGGATTATGATTCCGTCGCTCTAACCAACTGAGCTACTCCGCCTTTGTTGATGGGTGGTGCCCAGAGGCGGATTCGAACCACCGACACAGGGATTTTCAGTCCCTTGCTCTACCAACTGAGCTATCTGGGCCCACCAGCTAGCTCTATAGATAAAAATTTCGCTTTTGTCTAGCCTTAGTTGGAAAAGCTATCCAATCCTCTAGTCTTGGGATGGGGAGATGGACCCTATTTCTCCTTTTCATTCTTATCTCTGTGGATTTTAGGATGTATGTCCTGACGACGCATTAATTCTTTGACTTTTTTTTCTTCCCAGTCTTGGCTGAAAAAAGAGGCGCGATGGAAGAGAAGTGGGATAACGCCCATCCGGGATGCCTTAAAGATGAGGACAATGCCCCAAATAACAATAACGTATTTAGGCCAAAAAACGCCGGTTCTATCAAAAGTGAACCAAATTAGGATTAATATGAAGTTCACAAAAATAAAATTAAAGACATCCATGTAAAAACGTTTTAACGCTTTGACTTTCTTTCGAATATCATGTTCGCCTAACATATGAGTACCCCTTTGGTAATTTAAATACCATAAATCAGGATGAGATAGATCCTATTAATAGAATACAGAAAAGCAATTGAGAAAGAGTTAATAGAGCCTAAATTCAATAAATATCTTGTCATAATTCTATAAATATAGCAATATTATTTATATCTTGTCCATTTTTGAGCTCCAGGCATGACTCATTTTACTTATAAAGAAACCTATGTTTTATCTTTGGTCGGTAATCTGAAAAAAGAGACGGATATAAACAGGATTTCCCATGCTCTTTTAGGTCTTTATGTATGTGATTTTTTAGATCAGGTAGAAGCATCTGAAAGTAGTGGAGCCTACCAAGAAGAGAATTATCTGAAGGCTCTCGATAATTATTTCCAGAAGCCAACTGAGGTTTGGGCGAATGAAACTCTTTTACATTCCATTTTTAAAAGGCTGGAAGCTCTGGAGGTATTATACCATAAACAGAGACGAATCTTCGGTCATTTTGACCTTATTTCTTTCATGGGAGTTAAGTATAAAATAACTCTGCATAAAGACATTGATGAGTTCATATTAGAGGCGCTAAAAATTCACAAACCCATAAAGAATGAGGAAACGATTCTTAAAATTATAAGGATGTTCAATAAAAGATTATTTTCTCTGCTCCAAAGCTATGATGATCAACAATCCACATTTGAAATAAGATTTTTTTGGAGTGAAAGCGTTAACCCTGACGTATATGAGTGTAGCGAGACTTTATTTTACGAGAAAGATTATAAGAAAGAAAAGAACGAGGATCGATATGTTATTATAAAAGATGATGAATCAATCTTAAAAGTTCGAAAGGGTAATTTAAAAATTAAAACATTCATTCATGATTTTTACAATATTGATCATTTTATAAAAAAGAAACCAGCAACGTATTCGATTGTAGACAATAATTTTGATCGAAGTCAATTCATAGATGTTTGTAAAGAAAGATATATCAATAAGTTAGGATTTCATTCAAAAATTGAGTTTTCTATCATCAAAGTTAATAAGAAAACATGGAAAACAATTTGTATTGAATCAAAAAAACTGGAAATTGTATTGGCCCTGTCTTTCCTTATTAACCAAAACAATTCCGAGCGATTAACCTATAGCGAGTTTCTCAATAAATTTTATTTGGCAAAAACTTAATAGCAAGTTGCACAAAATAAAACCTTGGCAGCGCCTGATGAACGTTCTGTTATGAGTGAAAGAAAAGGGGGAAGGACAATGGCTTCTTTTTTGGCTATCTCTATAACGATGACAGCCTTTTGAGATATCCATCCTTTAGAAAAAAGTATTGCGAGGGCTGGTAAAACAAGACTTTGTTGATAGGGGGGATCTAAAAAAATAAGGTCAAAAGAAGAAGTGGCTTTTGGAAGATTAATACTATCTTGCTCAATAACAGACGAGGCGGGAAGGGTAAAAGCATGAACATTCTTTTTCAAGATAGTAACAGTTTGTTTATCATTTTCTATAAATGTGACGGTCCCCCCTCCTCTTGAGATTGCCTCTAAGCCTAAGGCGCCTGTTCCTGCGAAAACATCAAGTACGGCTTTGCCTGTTAAAACCTCGGGGCCAAAAGAGGGATTATGAAGGAGAACATTGAAAATCATTTCTCGCGTTCGGTCAGAGGTGGGTCGAGTCCCCTTATGTACGGGAGATAAAATGGCTTTCCCCCTAAATTTCCCCCCTACAACTCTCATGAAAGTAGAAAAGTTAGTATAAACGCCATTTATCTTTGGGGAAAAACCATTTACGAATGAAGAAATCTAATGAAATTTGTTCGGGTCCATAGCACAGGATAAGGCCTAAAAGAAGAGCCCAATAAAGATGTTCATGGGAGTGGAGATAGGTAAGTTCAATGAAACCTGTCATAATCAGCATGGGGATTGTAGCTAAACGTGCTGCAAATCCTATGGCTAAAAGGATAGGGCACGAAAGTTCTGTTCCTGCTACTAGTTTTGCAGCAATGTCAGGGGAAAAAAAAGGGGCTTTATACTCATTTTTGAACAGCATAAGGGTCGTTGACCAGCTTTGAATTTTTGAAAGCCCTGAATGCCAAAAAATCTGGGCAATCCATAAGCGAATAATAAAAAATAGAAGGGGACCCATTATTTTCTCAAGAAGAAGGGTTAACCCAAAATATATACTTATAATACCCAAATTTTTTTTTGATCTTGAATACGCCATGCAAGATACTCCTTATTGATTATTATGAATAGCGTAATCTGAAAATACCCCATTCCGAAGAGAAAAGGAAAGAAATTTATCAAAAGAAAATTCATCCTCATATATGTTTTCAAGAATCTTGATAAGGGGAGTACCTTTCCAAATCATAGAAAAGAATGAAAAATAAGACTCTGAAATCCAGTGAATATTTATGGCCTTATCAGGTCTGATGATTAGAACATTAGCTCTTCGGTTTTCAAGGGTAACTGATTCAATAGCGCCAGTAACGACAGCCATAATCTCGTCTAATGGAAAGGGGGAGGAGAAAAGCTGTGCTGAAGGATGTAACTTAAAAATTATATTGCCAAGGTATTTCGGATCTATTTCTTGAAGAGCAGAAATGGTCAAAGGAGATGATTCTTCCGCACCGTAAGCTTTATGTTTAAGCCATTCAAACCTTGCAAAATCTGGGAGATATTTCAGGGGTTGTGTGGGAGGGTATTCTTCGAGAAAATTAGGAAAAGAAGCACCCCACTCGTCCAAATTGCCAGATCTTGGAAGAGAGGATATTTTGGAGATAAAGGCATATGCTGCCCCATCAGCACAATCTTCCCCGATTAATTTCCAAGTTAAAGGATAGGTTAGAGTCAGGGTCCTGAGAAGTGTCTGGATGATACTCGAGTAGTAGACCGAAAGTCGACTCTTCACAGATACTCCCTTGATTTTAATATGTTTTTCAAATGAAGGGGTGCCTTCGAAACTTTCAAGAAAATTCTTTTGAAGGATTAAGAGATTGGACATAAGGAGAACTCCTTTCCATAAGGTATTCATTAACTCTTTCAGCTTCTTTGAAAAGAACCTCGAAGCTTGGAATATTGGTATCCCACTCAATTAGGGTTGGGGCCTCCACTCCTCTAAGAAGAGCATGGTGATAGAGCTCCCAAACTTCAGCACAAACTGAAGATCCGTGATCATCTATTAGGAGAGTGCTTCCATCTTCAAAAGTTTTAAGACTATGGCCAGCAAGATGAACTTCCATAATTAAGGATGGCGGAAGAGTGTTTAGATAAGCCTTTGCATCCCACCCATGGTTTAGAGAAGAGACATAAACATTGTTTACATCTAACAAAATCTTGGCCCCTGTTCTTTGGCAGAGATGTGTTAAAAACTCAGCTTCTGAAGCCATAGATTCATTATATTCTAAATAGGAAGAAGGATTTTCAATAAGAATTTCCTGTCCGAGGACTGCTTGAACATGATCGATATTGCGGACAAGAAAATTTAAGGTTTCATCCATGTAAGGAAGAGGTAAAAGATCCGGAAAGTGAATCCCCCCAACTCGAGACCAAGACAGATGTTCAGAAACTAAAAAGGGAGAAAATCGTTTAAGGCATTCTTTTAATCTTCTTAAATGAGCTTCATCAAGCCCCTCAGCTGATCCCAAGGAAAGACCAATTCCATGAAAGCTTAAGGGGTAATTTTGGCGAATCTTATCCAAAAACTGAAGGGAAGGTCCTCCATCCATTAAAAAATTCTCACTATGGACTTCGAACCATCCGATGGGAGGTTTATTTTCTAATACGTAGGAATAATGGGGTTGACGTAAGCCAACACCGATTAAATTTTTCCTATCAAATGTCCCGCCTTTCATCTCGCTAAATTTTAATGATATAATTCATTATCCTTAAGAATATCAGTGCCTTCTCTAATTTTTTCAGAAGCTCCTTGGGGGAGAGGGGAGTCAGACTCTTGTCTTTTCTCTGTGTTATGAGCACAATTCTTCCCACAGTCATGTTGTTGTATATGCAATAAATCAGTCCCTTTACTCACTGGATTATAGTTAAGTGGGGAATCAAGTTCGGAGCTATTTATTTTGCCATTTTCTTCAGCTTGAGCTGCCTCGAGAGCTAGAAGGCTAAAGGCTGCAGTAATAATTAAGGTTAATTCTGATTTTTTCATTTTGTCTTCCTTAAATCCATTTGTTTATTTTACGATTGTACCGCCTTGGATTTTTTCACAGATCCCTTTCGGAAGATAAAGCCATGCTTCTTTCTCACCTGCTTTATTTACTCCTGCGCATGTACTGGTTTCAGATTTGCAATCGGCCATTCCTTCTTTGATAAGGCCAATTTCGTGGCCAGATTTATCAAAGCCAATAATCTGGCACTTCTCCATCTCATTTTTTCCATGGGAGGGCTCAATAAATACAATGCTGAAAGCGGCAGTTATGATTGATTGGAGAGATGATTTTTTCACCTTGGTTTCCTTATAGTTGGTTTTTCTATCCTGACAGTAGTTTGGTAAAGCTTACCCACTCTTTATTAAAAAAGAATGAAAATAAATATGAGAAAATTTTTTTGTTTGGCCTTCCAAGATTGTGTTAATACATACTATATATAAGTTGCTGTGAAGGTAATTCCGATTTAGTGTGTAAACATGGTAAATTCTTTTTTTGATCATGGCGATGAAGAAAAGCCTCAGGACTATATTGCTGCCCTTGATTTGGGCACAAATACGTGCCGTTTATTAATCGCAGCTATTACCTCCGATGGGCCCCAAGTTGTTGATTCTTATGTTAGGGTTATTCGACTTGGCGATGAACTTGCAACTAAAGGTCACATCTCCAGCGAAGCTATGCGGAGGGCTGTTTTAACCCTTAAAATTTGTGCTGAGAAAATGAATGGCTACAACGTAATCCGTAAGAGATGTGTTGCGACTGCAACGTGCCGGCAAGCTTCCAATCGTGAAATTTTTATAGAGAAAATTCTTTCCGATACAGGTATCGAACTTGAAGTTATCTCCTCAGCAGAAGAGGCAAGATTAGCAATTGTAGGTTGTGCAGATTTACTCGATTTAAGCACTCGTTACGCAATTGCATTTGATATAGGCGGGGGAAGTACAGAAGTCATGTGGCTTGAGCTTTTCCCACATAAACTTCCTGAAATTATTCAATGGACATCCTTGCCTTTAGGGGTTGTTACAGTTGCTGAAACTTTACGACATGAACCTTCATCTTTTACTTTTCTACAGAAAATTCGAAAGGCTGTAGCCAAAGAAATGAAAGCCTTTTGCGATAAGGCTTTCATTTATCCCCAACTTAGAAAAAAAAATATTCAGCTTATTGGAACAAGTGGAACGGTGACAACTTTAGCTGCCCTGTATATGAATTTAGATCGATACGATCGGAGGCAGGTAAGCGGGCTCGGCCTTTCCCCAGAAGTTGTGAAGCGAACAATTTCTTCTCTTTATGCAATGACACCTGAAGAAAGGTTGCTACACCCCTGTATTGGTCCTATGCGGGCCGAATTGGTTATGGGGGGCGTTGCCATATTTGAAGGCATTTATGATGTCTTTCCTATTAATCCTTTACGTGTTGCTGATCGAGGGTTACGTGAGGGAATCCTGCTGGATTTAATGTAGTAATGGATAAAACATTAAAGTCTGGACGGCACCTCACTATTCACCTCAAAACAACACGAGGAAGAAGAATTTCCTCCCAAAGATGGCTGACACGCCAATTAAATGACCCTTATGTTCATAAGGCAAAAAAGGCTGGTTATCGGTCACGGGCTGCTTATAAGCTGATTGAAATTGATGATAAATTTAAGTTTCTAAAACAGGGGGCAAAAGTTGTTGATTTGGGGGCTGCTCCGGGTGGTTGGACACAGGTAGCTCTTGAAAAAGTTGGACCCAAAGGCAAAGTCATTGGGATTGATTTAACACTTATGGAGCCTCTTCAAGGCGCTCTTTTGATTTGTGGAGATTTTTGCGATCCTAAAGTTGTTGAAAATCTAAAGTCTGTCCTTGAAGGAGAGGTTGATGTTGTCTTAAGTGATATGGCAGCCCCCAGCACGGGCCACTCTCAAACAGATCATTTACGGATTATGGCATTAGCTGAAGAAGCTTTTGTCTTTGCTCAGGATACCCTAAGGGCGGGGGGAACATTTGTTGTTAAAGTTCTTCAGGGGGGAACAGAAAAGGATCTTTTGGGGCTCTTAAAGAAGCATTTTGCAAAAGTGGTTCATTTTAAGCCTCCGGCAAGTAGATCTGATTCTGCAGAGATGTATGTCGTTGCTTTAGGATTTCGCCCATGAAAGAGTCAGCACGCCTTGAAAGTGTTCTTGAGATTTTAACTCTTCATGGAGCCGAGAAAAAACCTTTAGATCAAGTATGTCATGGGTACTTCAAATCTCGGCGATATATTGGAGCAAAAGATAGGCATGCTATATCAGCTTATGTATATGGAGTTATGCGCCATAGAGCTTCTTGTGATTGGTGGGCTCTTGAACGGGGACTCTCCCCTCTTTTAACGATAGGTATTGAAGCTGAAAGAATTCGATTGTTAGCTTACCTATGGCTCTTTAAAAAAGTTGCCCGGGACAAAATCGGAATTTTGTTTTCAGGGGAAAAGTATGCGCCTAAAAGAGTTTCCAATAAGGAACAAGCCATTTTTGAGAGATTGCCTGAGCTCAAAGCCCTTCCGCCATGGGTTGAGGGTGAATTTCCCGAATGGCTTTATCCTTACCTAAAGCGGCGTTTTGGGGACAAACTAAAGGAAGAAATGCAAGCCTTTTTGGAACAGGCTTCCCTTGATTTAAGGGTCAATACCCTTAAGGCAACTCGAAAAGAAGCTCATGAAAATCTAACCAACACAGGCCTCTCTGTTGCATATTCTCCTTTATCCCCTTGGGGATTGCGCATTCATGGAAGAGAGAATATCACACAAACCAAAGCCTTTCAGGAAGGACTTTTGGAAATACAGGATGAGGGCTCTCAACTTATCGTAAAAATAGTCGATATTAAACCTGGACAAGTGGTGTTGGACTTATGTGCAGGAGCAGGTGGAAAAACATTAGGCCTAGCAGCTCTCCTTCAAAATAAAGGTCGAATTATTGCAACCGACACAGCCGGATGGAGATTGAAGCGAGCTAAGGAAAGGTTGAAACGGGCAGGAGCCTTTAATGTAGAACTTCGTGAAATATCAGGACTTCAGGATAAATGGCTCAAACGTCAAAAAGATCGATTCGATCGTGTCTTGGTAGATGCTCCCTGCTCTGGGACTGGGACTTGGCGTCGGAACCCAGATCAAAAATGGGCTATTACTCATAAAGACATTATTGAGCTGAGCGACTTGCAAAAAAGTATGTTGGAGACTGCTGCATCTCTCGTTAAACCTGGTGGGTATCTTATTTATGCGACATGTTCCTTACTCTGTGAGGAAAATGAAGATGTAGCCATGCCTTTTCTTGAAAACAATCCGGGGTTCACCCTTGTTCCCTGTGGATTGGAGGGGGCTCCTTTTTTATTCTTATCTCCCCTTCAAAACGGCACCGATGGCTTTTTTGGAGCCAAGTTTAAAAAGGTTCAGAAATGAGAACAACTCTGCTTCACGGCACATGTGTTGAAATTAAAGGAAGATCCGTTTTAATAATGGGAAACCCGGGTATGGGCAAATCTTCTCTTGCCCTCCAACTTCTCGATCGAGGAGCCGTGCTTGTTTCCGATGATCAAACATGTCTTAGCCTTGAGGGGAAGGACCTTATGGCCTGTCCTCCACCCTCACTCTCAGGATTGATGGAAGTCAGAGGCGTTGGAATTTGTACTTTTCCTTACCAAAAAAAGTCTCTCTTGAAACTTTTTGTAGAAATTTGTGATCACATAAAATCTGAAAGATTGCCAGAACACGTTTTTAAAGAGTATCATGGGGTTAGGCTTCCTTATTTGAAGCTTTTAAAAGGCGATCCTTTAGCAGCAATTAAAGTTGAGCTAAAAATTGGTTAAAAAGATGAATCTTATGTCGAATGTTCCTTCAGCAAGACCTGTTCTTCTGATTACGGGAATGTCAGGTTCAGGCAGATCATTTGCTTTAAAAACGCTTGAGGACATGGGGTATGAAACCATAGATAATTTACCCCTTTCATTGCTTGATTCAGTCGTTCTTGCTCAACGTAAAGTTCCACGGCCGATAGCCATATCTGTGGATGTACGAACACGAGATTTTTCCACGGATCATTTTTTACAAGAACTGGAAAAACTGACAAAAGATGAAACAATCAACATTCAGATGATTTTCTTTGATTGCGATGATGATGTGATTGTACGTCGATATAATGAATCCCGCAGGCTGCATCCATTAGCCCATGATCGCCGTGTTATTGATGGTATTCGCCTTGAGCGTCACCTGATGTCACCCTTACTCGATCATGCCGACATTACGATTGATACAACCATTCTCTCAACTTCGGAATTGAGGGGGCAATTGCGCCGATTCTTTTTACCAATACGAGGACAGAACCTTAGTATTTTTATTATATCTTTTTCATTTCGTCATGGGCTGCCTCGGGAGGCGGATATGGTTTTTGATGTACGTCTTTTAAAAAATCCATTTTATGATGAAGAGCTGCGTCCTTTATCTGGAGAAGATTCAGAGGTTGCTACTTTCATTCAAAAGGATGAGCGATTTCCTTCTTTTATGAAGTCTTTAAAATCCATATTTTCTATTTCTCTTCCTTGTTTTGAAGAGGAAGGAAGAGGCTATTTAACTGTTGCTATTGGATGTACAGGGGGGCAACATCGATCAGTTTTTATAGCAAAAACACTTAGTGAGTGGTTACAAGAAGAAAAAAAACATGTAAAATTAAGACATCGAGATTTAAAAAAGAGACAAGCAAAATGATAGGGATAGTTCTTGTAAGTCACTGTCACCTCGCTCAAGAGTTTGCTAAGGCCCTTGAACATGTTGTGGGAAAGCAGGAACAGTTCATTACCATCGGGCTATTTCCTCAAGACGATATGGAAATAAAACGAGAAGAAATATTGAAAGCTGTTCAGAGTGTTGAAAGTGGAGAAGGAGTTGTCATTCTGACAGATATGTTTGGAGGAACACCCTCAAACCTTGCTCACTCCTTGCTTGATGGAAAAAACGTCGAGATTGTCGCTGGGGTGAATCTTCCTCTTCTTATTAAACTTATTAGTGTTAGAAGGTCAAAACCCCTCTCTGAAGCGGTTCTTTTAGCCCAAGAGGCTGGCCGAAAGTATATTCACGTGGCCTCTCATGCTTTGAGTGAACCCCATGTACAAAATGGTTAGACGAGAGGCAACTATTCAGAACCGTAAAGGTCTTCATGCGCGCGCATCAGCGGAGGTTGTTAAACTCGCTGAATCTTTTCAGACAATGACATACATTTGTTTCCAGGACATGCGCGTGCCAGCCCAATCAATTATGGGACTTTTAATGTTAGGAGCTGCTCAGGGCGATGTTATTGCTATAGAAGGGGAAGGAATAGATGCGGATCAAGCTGTCTCTTCTTTAGTTGAGTTGATTGACAATAAATTTGGAGAGGCTTAAATGGTAAACCCTGTTATGGTTGAAGCCACCCGGGGACGGCATCCTGAATCATCTCATCGTGGGGTTGCAGCTGTAGTAGACTCTTTGGGACATGTGATTCGGAGTTGGGGTAGTATTTATGACCCTGTTTTCGGGAGATCTGCTCTTAAATTTATTCAAGCGCTTCCCCTAATCGAAACAGGAGCCGCTGATGCTTTTCACTTGTCTCCTCAAGAAATAGCTCTTGCTTGTGCTTCTCATTATGGAGAGGAGATGCATATTGGTGTTCTTGAAAAATGGCTTCAAAAATTAGGAAAGGATGAGCGGATACTGGAATGCGGAATTCATCGTCCTCTTTATACCTTCTTAGGCAAGAAACACCTAGATCATCCCGAAAAGCCAACAGTTTTGCATAATGCTTGTTCAGGAAAACATTTAGGATTTTTAACAACTGCCCTCCATCGAAATGAGCATTTGGAGGGGTATATTGCCAAGGATCATCCAGCGCAGCGGCGAGTAGAACAAACCATAGGTGAGATGACGGGAGCTGATGTTACACATGCGCCCTATGGAACCGATGGTTGCGGAATTCCAGCTTTCGCCATTCCACTTTATAATATCGCTTTAGCTATGGCACGTTTTGCGGATCCTTCACATCTTCATTATCCACGTCAAAAGGCAATTCACCGGATCTTATCTGCCGTGGAAGCCAATCCTGAAATGATCGCTGGAAGCGACGGATTTGATACAAAGGTCATGCAGCTTACAAAAGGACGTGTCCTCTGCAAGGGAGGAGCGGGGGGTGTGGAAATCGGCATTATCCCTTCTTTAGGCTTTGGTATAGCTTTAAAAATTGATGATGGAAACGCAAGGGCTGCTGAAATTGCGTTTTTAGCGATTTTAAGGTCTATTGGACTTCTAGATGAAGATTTATATGAAGCTCTTGAACCCCGTGTCCCTATTCTGTCTCATAAGGGAAAAACGGTGGGTTTTCTACAGCCAACTCATTTTACAACTCTTCTTCCAGAAACAGGGCGGCATTAAAGGAAAAACATGAGACGAAATTGTATTGATGTGTAATAATATTTTTTTGTCATAATTTACTAAATATTAATTGCTTTTATTGTAAACTCCAAACTATACGCAAATGACTGCGTACTTTTAAATGGAGGATATAAATATGCCAACTGAAAGCCATATTAAACATGCAAAGAAAACTGACGCTCGTAAAAAGGCAAGCACCTACAAGAAGGTAGGAACTACAAAGAAGGCAAGCGCTCCAAAGAAGCCAAGCGTTCTAAGGAATGCTCTCACAACTAAGTGTGAAAAATAAGTTATTTTTATGACTTAGAAAAAGAGAGGGGCTATTTTTAGGCCCCTCTTTTTTTGAGGTTTGTTTTAGGGGTAGAAATTAAGCGATAGGAAGATAGCTGTCGATGGAAGGCTTTTATAAAAGCCACTGTTAGACTTTTTGTACCCTAGTTATTTTAAGAGAAATCCCTTTTACTTTACTCAAAGGTGTGTCAAAAAGTTTTAAGGACAAATCGTTGATCCAGGCAAACACATGATCTCTAATTCTTTGAAAAATATTATTATTTGGGTATGTCTTTTTTTCTTTAGTTTTGATGCCCATGCACGCACTCCCCAGCAGGTGAATGTTTACTGCTGGGCATACGTATTGTCCCCTGAAATCATACAACAATTTGAAAAAGAGACGGGGATTAAGGTTACTCTTGATGTTTATGATAGCCCAGAAGTGATGGAAACGAAATTAGTTGCAGGGCATTCTGGGTATGACGTAGTTATGGTGACGGTTTGGCCTTACCTCCTTAGACAAATTGAAGCTCATCTTTATCAGCCATTAGATCCCTCTCTTGTTCCAAACTTAAAAGCAGTGGACTCCTTACTTTTAAAAAAGATGGAAAAAGTGGATCCAGGTAATAAATTTGCGATTCCCTTTATTTGGGGGACAAGTGGATTTGCCTATAATAAAAAGAAGATACTTGAGAGGTACCCCGAGGCTCCTGTTCAAAGTTTAGCTATGCTTTTTAACCCATCTATCGTAGATCATTTTAAGGATTGCGGAGTTATGTTAATTGACTCTCCTGTCGATGTTTTTCCAGCTGTTCTGAGTTATTTAAATTTGGACCCCATGTCAGACAGTATTGAAGATTTAAAAAAAGCAGGCGAAGTTCTTATGCAAGTTCGCCCTTTTATTAAGAAATTTCAACCCGTTCCTGCTACCCATAATTTGACCTCAGGCGATTATTGTCTAGCCCAAGGATTTTCAGGTGACCTGATCCTCGCACGAAATTTGGGGAGAGAAATGGGAGTTGACCTTGACTATGTCATTCCTGAAGAAGGAGCTGACTTATGGATGGATGCATTTGCAATACCTCATGATGCTCCCCATAAGGATGCTGCTCATGCCTTTATTAACTTTATGTTAAAACCTGAAATTATTGCACAAGTCACAGATGAAATTGCAATTGCCAATAGTGTGCCTAGATCTTTTTCCTTTATGAAGGAAGAAATTCGAAAGGATTCTCTGATTTACCCTTCAAAGAAGATAATGGAAAAGTTATATGTAAATAAGGCTCATCCTCCACGGTATGAACGTTTACGTTTACGTGAATGGACACGTGTCAAAATTGGGCGCTAAGGTGAGGGAGTAATGGCACAAAAACCAAAACGAGTTGAACTACAACCTTGGCAAGATCCAAAAGCAAAGCCTTACATCCATTTAGAGGGGGTTTCTAAGGAATTTAATGGCACCATTGCAGTTGATTCAGTTACGCTCTCTATATTTCAAGGTGAATTTTTTTCGCTTTTGGGACCCTCTGGATGTGGAAAGACGACCCTTTTGCGAATGCTAGCTGGATTTGAAATGCCTAGCCGTGGGAAGATTTACATTGATGGAGTCGATGTAACCCGAAGGCCTGCCTACGATCGCCCAGTAAACATGATGTTTCAGTCTTATGCCCTTTTTCCACATATGACGGTCGAACAAAATGTAGCATTTGGGTTAAAACAGGAGCGAATCTCAAAAGCTGAGATTAAAGACAGAGTTCGTGAGGGGTTAAAACTGGTTCAGATGGAAAGGTACGAGACCCGGCGCCCACATCAGCTATCTGGCGGGCAGAGGCAGCGGGTAGCCCTTGCTCGCAGTCTTGTGAAAAGACCTAAGCTTTTGCTTCTAGACGAGCCTCTGGCAGCCCTTGATAAACGACTTAGAGAGCAAACCCAATTTGAGCTTGTCAGCATTCAAGAAGAGGTAGGAATTACCTTTATCCTGGTAACTCATGACCAAGAAGAAGCTATGACAATGTCTACACGATTGGGAATTATGGATCACGGTCGTCTAAGACAAATTGGAACCCCAAACGAGATTTATGAATATCCCAATTCAGAATATGTAGCTGATTTTATTGGATCCATTAATAAATTTGAGGGACGAGTCATTGAAAATGAGGCTGATCATATTCTTGTCGAATCAGAAGAAGCTGGGTGCGAACTTTACGTGAGTCACTCTTCAGAGGCCCCTCAAGGGGCTCAAGTTAAGGTTGCTATTCGTCCTGAAAAAGTCATGATCGCTACATCCCCTCCCGATCAAAAACGAAATTCAACAAAAGGAATTGTAAGGGATATCGGATACTTGGGAGATGTTTCCATCTATCATGTGGAGCTTGAAAGTGGAAAAATTGTCCTTGCAACTCAACCTAACTTAGTACGTCTTGCTGAAAGACTTGTTAGTTGGGATGAAGAGGTTTACCTGTTTTGGCGTGCTGAAAACAGTATCGTGTTAACAGCATGAGGGGGAGGCTAATAAAACTGCAGAGAGTCCTCCTCTCTCCTTTCTGGGCAGTGCTTGTGCCTTATGTTTGGCTCCTCTTTTTTTTCCTCATTCCTTTTTTAATTGTTTTAAAAATTAGCTTTTCTGATTTGAGGTTGGGGCTTCCCCCTTATGGCCCTTTGATGGAATGGGTTGAGGAGGGAATTTTAATTATTAGACTAAACCTTACCAATTATAGCTTTATTGGAACTGATGCTCTCTACCTTTTCACCTATCTTGAATCGTTAATGATAGCTGTTATTGGAACCTTAGGGTGCCTTCTTATTGGCTATCCGATGGCCTATGGAATAGCGAAAGCTGGGCCGCCATTGCGGACAGTCCTCCTTATGATGGTTATATTACCATTTTGGACATCTTTTCTCCTTAGAGTTTATGCTTGGATTGGTATTCTAAGCCCCCATGGGTTTTTAAATTTGATTTTAATGAAGATAGGGCTTATCTCTTCCCCATTAACCCTTTTAGATACAACGTTTGCAACGGTTTTAGGAATTATCTATTGTTACTTGCCTTTTATGATTCTCCCTCTTTTTGCTTCCCTTGAGAAAATTGACCATACCCTTGTGGAAGCTGCTTACGATCTGGGCGCAAAACCCTTTCAAGCCTTTTTACGTGTTATATGGCCCTTGTCCCTGCCGGGAGTTGCTGCAGGGTCCATGCTTGTTCTGATTCCAGCTGTGGGAGAGTTCGTGATCCCTGAGCTTTTGGGAGGGTCTCAAACCTTGATGATCGGTAAAGTTCTTTGGAATGAATTTTTTACAAATCGAGATTGGCCGGTGGCATCAGCGCTTGCTGTGATTATGCTTATTTTCCTTGTCCTGCCGATTACAATTTTCCAACGTATTCAAGAGCGTCAGGTGAGGTTTTTAGATGCAGACTAGACTTCCTTTGGGGCTAAAGTTGTTTATGGCTCTTGGATACAGTTTTTTGTACCTTCCTATTTTGACCCTCATTGTTTTTTCTTTTAATGCTTCCCGTCAGGTAACAGTATGGCAGGGGTTTTCAACAAAATGGTATGCTTCTCTTCTTCAAGATGAGGTCCTCATTAAATCAGCTTTGGTAAGCTTGCAGGTTGCAACATTTGCTGCAACTTTGTCTGTGGTTCTTGGAACTTTATCAGCTGTGGCTCTTGTAAGGCTTGGGCGATTTAAAGGACAGCGCTTTTTTGGTGTCTTAACCATAGCTCCTCTCGTGATGCCAGAAGTTATTACTGGCCTTGCTCTTTTACTATTCTTTGTGGGAGTAGAGCAAACTATAGGTTGGCCAAAAGGAAGGGGCATTTTAACCATCACCATTGCTCATATTACACTATGCATGGCCTATGTGACAATTTTAGTACGAGGACGGCTTTCAGATCTGAATCGATCCCTGGAAGAGGCAGCCCTTGATCTTGGGGCTCGGCCCTTAAAAGTCTTTACGTCAATTACTTTACCGCTTGTTTCCCCCGCCTTGCTTTCGGGGTGGCTTTTGGCTTTTGCTCTTTCTTTAGACGACCTAGTTATCGCAAGCTTTGTTGCAGGTCCTGGATCTTCCACCCTGCCTATGGTTATCTTTTCTAGCATTCGCTTTGGCATCAGTCCTCAAATTAATGCCCTTGCGACAATTATTATCACTGTGGTTGCCATAGGGGTTATGATTGCGGGTTGGCTAATGCACCGGAGACGATATTAATCAAAAAAATGTAATCGCCTTGAATTATCTTGACAATATGGCTCAGGCTAAGGTATCTCAAGATCACCCAGCGAGGGGGGTGTAGCTCAGTTGGTTAGAGCGCCGGCCTGTCACGCCGGAGGCCGCGGGTTCAAGTCCCGTCACTCCCGCCATTCATTCTCGGTCTGAACCGAAGACATAAGGAATCGAACTCTCTTTCTACGGCACGTTAATACCTTTCAATGGTTTTTATTCCTATTGAAAGGTGTAACCTATGTCTCCCCTACGTTCTGTTACTCATCTGTCGGTTCGTTCGACCTTCCTTCCTTTTCAGTTGCCTGCTAATTATTAAGCATGAGATATTTCCTAAAGAAATAAACTATTAACTTTTTACGGTTAGTATATAATTTAGAGTAGACAAACTGGGGAGGTTGTTATGAAGTTGAAAGTCTTATCTTTTTTTGCCATTACATCGTTCTTTTCAAACGGTCTAATTGCCTTAGGAGATATAAATAGTTCTTTTCTAAAAAACCCCTCAATAAATACTCAAGAAAATAGTAAAGCTAACTTAAAGTTATTAAAGACGATTCATAACCACAATGAAATCTTTGATGACTACAGTACGGGTGGAATTGCCCCCTAACCATAAAAAAGAAAGGAAAACACATGAATATTAAAGGTACAACCGTTATTTCACTTACAGCCCTAACACTTTGTATGATGAGCTCTGGGATTCAAAAGGCCTTTGCAAGTATGCTGCAAGAAGACTTGCCTCCCGTAGAACAGTCAACCGAAGTAAATCCAGAAAGTGCATTAACAAAGCAAGAAGAAGAAGAACTCTATTTTAATGAAGAGAACGTATTTGATGAAACTCCTCCTGGATGAAAAATAGGATCGATCATCTTAGGTTTTCTATTTTTTATATAGATTCTGGCCTTCGTGAACATATGTCAGGGCAAGGAGGAAGTACGCCTCTGTAGGAGCATCCCGTGTCAAGCACGGGGATAAGCCTGAACCCTTGCAGGATCTGGGCCCATGCGAACCTTAATGGCCAAGTTTCTGATGCTAACGGTTTTTTAATCCAAGTCATGTATCGTGTTCGTATGCAAAGGCCTAAAATAAAAGGCCTCGCTTAGATTGGATAAAAGAACATGTGAACAGAAGAGGAACACAATCATGAATAAAAAATTTCTCCAAAGGTTGTTATTGAGTGCAGTCATTGTAGTCTTTGCTCCCCCCCCATCCAAAGCAAATCGGTGTGATGTTTGCATTGATGGTTGCCGAATAGTTAAGGGTATACTTATGTGCACACCCGGCACGACCGACTCGTGCCTGCGGTCATGTATCAACACCGCCAACTGTGAACAAGAACGTATCGAAGCTATTCTTAAGAATTGGGGATGTTAGACCTAGAAATATTTAATTAACCCGAGTCTTGAATAAGGAGGCTTAACTTATATGTAAATACAATAGGTTATGGTCATTGCGAGCCCTGCAAAAAGCAGGGCGAAGCAATCCAGCAAAAAAACTATACCCAAAATACAAATAAACTCCAAAATTTTCTGGATTGCTTCGGAGCAAAGCTCCTCGCAATGACGGTAACACATTGTATTTCAATACAAAATGTAATAGCTTATCCAAAACTCGGGTTATTATTAACTTTTTTTTAATCGAAGGAGTTTATAACCTAAAAGATGAACAAAGGAGACTGGTGAAAAACAACAATCGCATCCTTTGGATGAAAACTTTCACCCTCAAGAAAGGACTTAAATCATGGGCAAAAAAATCCTTCAACTGGCAACTCTTTTCATTCTCTTTCCTCTCATGAATAATGATGCGAGAGGGATAGCTTATTGCTGCTGCGATGCCGATGGTAATTGCACATCTGGGGATGGGAACATGTGCTGCCCACCCTATACGACTGTGCACCCGGTTATCGCGATCGATGACTTGAGTTGCTCCGGTGTAACCCGAAGCGGGGACTGCGGTACCGATCCTATCCCAGCCGGCTGCACTCGAAATAGGTACAGCACTCCCTGGCTATGTGGACGAAGCTGGAAATAGAACCTTGGTAAAATTCATAGATAACCCGAATTTTGGATAAGCCAGTACTTTTTGGATTGAAATAGTCGACTATTAAAAACTCCCGATAAAGCGCATTACCCTCTTTTCTCTCCCTCTTCGTCATCCCCGCGAAGGCGGGGATCCAGGGTAATTACCTGAAATAAAACAAATACTTCTGGATTCCCGCCTACGCGGGAATGACACCCGGAGAGGTAGGATAATGTATAACGATCATTTCTCATAAAAAAATTGCAAGATTTTGAAGACTAAACGGCTCTTTTCTTGCAATTTTTTTATTAAATTTTGTTTAATTTTCTTAGAGTTTTCCTCGTGTATAGGACTTTTTAACATTCAATCAACTATTTGTTTTATTAGATAAAATATAATTACTTACCCAAAACCGAGGTTGACTGAGGCCTTACTCTTCGGAGGGGGGAGTCTCTTCTTCAGGAGCTTTTTCAGCCGTGGGTCCTGAGTCCTTGCCCTTTGCTGTCAAATCACGATCCACTAATTCAATGATAGCAACGGGAGCGTTATCTCCTGGGCGGGTTCCAGCCTTAATAATACGGACATAGCCCCCTGCCCGATTCTTATATCGTTCAGCCAGCGGTCCCATAATTTTTGCAGCAAGCTCCTTATCCCCTAGAAACGAGATGGCCTGACGCCTGCAAGCAAGGCCACCCCTCTTTCCCAACGTAATCAGTTTCTCAACGATTGGGCGAAGATCCTTTGCCTTGGGCAGGGTTGTCTTAATTTGCTCGTGCTTTAAAAGGGAGGAAGCTAGCCCTTTGAAAAGAGCTTTTCTTTCATCTGAGTGCCGGTTGAGTTTACGGCCACTAACACCATGACGCATGATTTGGGTACTCCTTATTCCTTTTAAAACGGCTCATCAAGTTTTTTGATAAGGTCTTCTATATTTTCTGGCGGCCATCCTGGAACTTCCATCCCTAAGGAAAGCCCCATTTGGGTAAGAACTTCTTTAATTTCGTTCAAAGATTTCCGGCCAAAGTTTGGTGTCCTAAGCATTTCTGCCTCTGATTTTTGGACAAGGTCTCCAATATAGATAATGTTGTCATTTTTCAAGCAGTTAGCAGATCTTACTGAAAGTTCAAGCTCATCCACCTTACGGAGCAAAGCTCTATTGAATGGAAGGAGTGACTCTTCTTTTTCGGCATAAGCTTCCTTAGGCTCTTCAAAGTTAATAAATTTCTGAAGCTGGTCTTGAAGAATGCGCGCTGCCAGTGCAACTGCATCCTCTGGGCGAACCGATCCGTCTGTTTCAACACGCATAATCAACTTATCATAGTTGGTTTGCTGGCCCACGCGGGTGTTTTCTACTTTATAGGAAACCCTCCGCACAGGACTATAAAGAGCATCAACAGGGATAAGCCCAATAGGAGAATCTGCCTTCTTATTGCTTTCAGCAGGGATATATCCTTTGCCTGTGTTGATCGTTAACTCCATTGAGAGTTTTGCACCAGCCCCTAAGGTGCAGATATAATGATCTTTGTTTAAGATCTCAAGATCAGCCGGGGTTTCAATGTTTCCAGCCGTGACTACACTTGGGCCTTCTACCTGAAGCCTAACTCGCACAGGACCAGACTTATGAAGTTTTGTGATGATACCTTTTAAGTTTAGAATGATATCAGTCACATCTTCATTAATGCCTGGAAGGGTTGAAAATTCATGCAAAACACCTTCAATTTGAACAGAGGTAATGGCCGACCCTTGAAGGGAGGAGAGAAGTACGCGTCGCAAAGCGCTTCCCAAGGTCATCCCAAACCCAGGCTCAAGGGGATCAGCCGTTATCGTTGCAACGTAGTTTGGATCTTCACTATGATCTAGATTTAACTTGTAAGGCTTAATCAGAGCCTGCCAATTTTTTTGTATCACGAGTTTACCCTCTCGGTATAAATATTTCAGTTAATGACTTAGGTCTACACACGCCGACGCTTTTTTGGCTTGGGGCCATTATGGGGAACTGGCGTTACATCCCGGATGGATGTAATCACAAACCCTGTTGCTTGCAGAGCGCGAAGCGCCGATTCACGCCCTGATCCAGGTCCCTTTACCTCAATTTCAAGAGACTTCATTCCATGCTCTTGAGCCTTTTTAGCCGCATCTTCTGCTGCAATCTGGGCAGCATACGGCGTTGACTTACGAGATCCTTTGAATCCCTTAGTCCCAGATGATGACCAAGCAATCGTATTGCCTTGCGCATCGGTAATATTTACAACCGTGTTGTTAAAAGATGCATTCACATGGGCCACACCTGAGACGATATTCTTCCTCTCGCGGCGGCGAATTCTTTGTGCTGGTTTTTGCGCCATCTATAATCCTACCTAACCTTTACTTTTTCTTGCCTGCAATTGCCACGGCCTTACCTTTACGAGTACGAGCATTTGTATGCGTCCTTTGCCCTCTCACAGGAAGTCCTTTACGATGGCGAAGGCCTCGATAACATCCTAGGTCCATTAACCGCTTAATATTCAAGGAAACTTCTCTGCGGAGGTCACCTTCTACCTTATACCCATGGTCAATGGCTTCACGAATTTTTAGAACTTCATCATCCGTTAATTGATTCACCCGCCGAGCCGCAGGTATCCCCAACTTCTCGCAAATTTCTTTTGCTTTTGCTGGACCAATTCCATAGATTGACCGCAACCCAATTTCAACCCTTTTTTGCGTTGGTATATTCACGCCAGCTATACGAGCCACTCGCTTCTCCTTATTACACTTTCTTAGAAACCTAAATATCCTGTGCGGAGTATAGGCATCCTGACTTTATTGTCAACACTTGCGATTCCCCTAAAAGGGATACAATTTGTTTATTTACCTCTTCAATAGGCTTCATCCCATCAACCACCTTTAAACGCTGAGTCTTAGAATAATAGTCTATCAAAGGCTTTGTTTGCTTGTTATAGACATCAAGCCGAACTCTTATGGCTTCTGGCTCATCATCAGCACGCCGGATAAATTCCTGTCCAGAACATTTATCGCAAACACCTTCTACACGAGGAGGAACCTCAGGCGTATAAGATGCTTGACAAGTCTTACAAATTACACGACTTGAAAGGCGCTTAATTAATTCCTCATCGTCAACAGCAAGCTGAATAACTGCGTCCAAGCAAATCCCCAAGTGACCAAAAATCTCATCAATCTTTTTGGCTTGATTGAGAGTTCGGGGCACTCCATCCAATATCACCCCTTGATCTTTTACTTTCTTCAAATGGCTCTCAAAAACTTGGAGAACAATTTCATCTGAAGGATAGCGCCCTGATTCAATCGTCTCTTTAACTTCAAGACCCAATTCAGTTCCTCTTTTGATTTCATCTCTTAAAAGATCCCCAGTAGAAATCAAAGCCAAGTGATAGCCCTCTTTAAGGAGCCGGGCTTGTGTTCCTTTTCCTGCTCCTGGAGGTCCGAAGAGAATGACATTCATCTCCGTGTCCCTTTTAGGCGTGTTTTCTTCAAAAGCCCCTCATATTGATGAGCTAAAAGATGAGAGTGAATTTGAGCAACCGTATCCATAGGAACGCTAACGGCAATCAAAAATGTGGTCCCTCCTAAATAAAAGGGTAGAGAATAGGCTGCATAAAAGAATTCTGGTACAGCACATACGAATGCCAAATAAGCAGCACCTACTACAGTTAACCGAGTTACAACATAATCTAAGTAATTTGATGTATTGCTTCCAGGTCGATAACCAGGGATAAACCCACCAGCCTTTTTCAAATTCTCAGCCGTTTCTTGAGGATTAAACACGATAGATGTATAAAAGAAAGCAAAGAACACAATTAGAAACAGGTAAAGGGAAAGGTAAACTATGCTTCCATGGTGGAAAAGCCCCACAATCCATTGAACCCATTCAGACCCACTTCCCGCTGAAAACTGAGCCAGGGAGACAGGAAGAAGGATGAGAGAGCTTGCAAAAATGGGAGGAATAACACCTGTGCTATTCAACTTAATGGGAAGGTGAGAACTTTCTCCCCCAAACATTTTGTTCCCAACTTGGCGTTTAGGATATTGAATAAAGACTCTCCGCTGAGCTCGCTCCATAAATACGATAAAAGCAATCATTGCTATGGAAAAGGCAAGTATGAATAAAATAAATACATAAGAAAGAGCTCCCGTTCTTCCCAATTCCAACGCGCTGACGATAGAAGACGGTAGATTCGCGACGATACCAGAGAAAATTATAAGAGAAATTCCATTTCCTATGCCTCGACTGGTAATTTGTTCACCCAGCCACATCAAAAATAAGGTGGCCCCTACAATCGTGATAACTGTAGTCAATCGAAAGAAAATCCCTGGATCAATGACGGCAGACCCTGCAGCCCCTTGTAATGTTTCAAGGCCAACAGCTGTTCCATAGGATTGGAGAACAGCAATAAATACAGTTAAATACCGAGTATATTGGTTTAATTTCCTACGCCCCGATTCCCCTTCCTTCTTTAAAGCTTCAAATTGAGGGGAAATGGCCGTCATTAACTGAACAATAATGCTTGCAGAGATATAGGGCATAATATTAAGCGCCATAATAGACATACGGCTTAACGCACCTCCAGAGAACATGTCCACCATGCCAAAGATTCCACCCCCATGAGACCGAGCAAATTCAGCCATCACGGCTGGATTGATGCCTGGCAAAGGGATATATGTTCCTAATCGATAGACGATAAGAACACCTAAGGTAAACCATATGCGCTTTTTAAGATCCTCTGCCTTGGAAAACGCCTTTAAGTTAATATTTGCTGCGAGTTGTTCTGCGGCTGATGCCATAATGCCCCTTTAAAATGTTATTTTTCTATCTCGGTACGCTTCTTGGAAGGGAGTACTTTAACCACCCCTCCAGCTTTTTCCACAGCAGCAATAGATGACTTACTGGCCCCAGATACTTCTAGATTCACTTTTGACTTAATTTCGCCTTTCCCTAAAAGACGAACGCCATCATGGATTCGTCGAATAAGGCCAGCTGCAACAAGAGCTTCCCCATTAATTGGCTTCTTAGGATCAATTTTTCCAGCATCTATTGCCTTCTGGAGAGGCCCCAAATTAACCTCGACAAATTTGAGAGAAAAGATATTTGTAAATCCACGCTTTGGTAAACGACGGAAGAGCGGCATTTGCCCTCCCTCAAAGCCATTGATAGAAACACCTGTGCGAGCTGTCTGGCCTTTGCCTCCTCGCCCTCCAGTTTTTCCTTTACCTGATCCAATACCGCGGCTAATGCGTATCTTTCTACGCCGAGCCCCTGGATTATCGCGAATTTCATTCAGTTTCATTGTTCATTTCCCATGTTGAAAGAGGCTACGCCTTTTCTTCAACTTTAATCATATGTTTTACTTTATCAATCATTCCACGGATTGAAGGAGTATCCTCAAGCTCGCGCGTGCGACCTATCTTATTAAGGCCGAGACCACAAAGAGTTGCTCTTTGCTTAGCTTCTCTACGAATCGGGCTCCCGACTTGTGTTACGATAAGAGTCTTATTCTTAGCCATTATCTTTCACCTCGCCCTGAGCACGACGGCTTAATATCTCACCAACTTTCTTACCGCGCCGAGCAGCAACTTGACGAGGGGCCGTTATCATTTGCAGAGCCTTAAAAGTTGCCCTAACCATGTTGTGTGGGTTTGAAGAGCCAATAGATTTACTTACGACATCCTGAATCCCAAGAGCTTCACAAACTGCACGCATTGGTCCCCCTGCAATAATTCCTGTACCAGGCACAGCTGACCTCATGTGAACTTTTCCCGCTCCATAGGATGCTGTTACATCATGGTGAAGCGTTCGCCCCTCGCGAAGAGGAATACGAACCATATGCCTTTTTGCTTGCTCTGTTGCTTTTTGGATTGCTTCTGGAACCTCACGAGCTTTTCCTGTTCCATGACCAACTCGGCCTTTTCCATCGCCTACAACGACAATAGCCGAAAAACCAAAACGTTTACCGCCTTTAACCACTTTCGCAACACGATTTATTGCGACCAGTTTTTCTACTAACTCAACCTCTTCACGATCGGAGCGTGAGTGACGGCTGTTTTTTCCATCTCGTGCCATTTTCTCTACTTCCTAAAATGTAAGTCCACCACCGCGGGCTGCATCCGCAAGGGCTTTTACGCGACCATGATAGAGATATCCACCACGGTCAAATACAACGTTTTTAATTCCTGCTTTAACAGCGCGCTTTGCAACCAACTTCCCAACTTCTTCAGCAGCTGCAATATTTGAAGTCGCCTTAAGCTTATCTTTCAAATCTTTATCTAAAGTAGATGCGGTTATCAAAGTATGATGAACCTGGTCATCAATAATTTGAGCATAAATGTGGTTCTTCGAACGAAAAACGGAAAGTCGTGGTTTTTCACTTGAAACTTGAGCAAGTTTAAATCGGGTACGACGCTTGCGTCTTTCAAAAAGTACTTTTGCCTGACTCATGACTATTTCTTCTTACCTTCTTTACGAACGATGTACTCGTTTTCATATTTGACCCCTTTGCCTTTATAAGGCTCGGGCTTACGATAGGCGCGAATTTCGGCCGCAACCTGACCCACTCTTTGCCGATCCGCTCCAGAGACTGAAATGGAAGTGGGCTTTTCGCACTTGATGTGTATGCCTTGCGGAATGGGATATAAAACATCATGGCTATAGCCAAGCTGCAATTTTAGCGTATTTCCTTCAACGGCTGCACGATACCCAACACCATTGATTTCAAGACGAACCGAAAATCCTTCGTGAACACCTTGAACCATATTTTTAATGCGGTTCTTCCAAGTGCCCCACAGCATTCGGGCTTGTTTTGAATCGTCTTTAGGCCTGACGAGGATACCATTATTCTCATACGTAATTTGCACCTCTTTATCCATAAGAGCGGCGAGCTCACCATTCTTTCCTTTTATGACTATCTCCTGATCATTCAAGTGACAAGTCACTCCTTGGGGAATAGAAACTGGATGTTTTCCTACACGTGACATTATCTCATCCTTAGAATACGCTACACAGAACTTCACCGCCCACATTCAACTCCCGAGCCTTTCCATCGGAAAGCACACCCTTGGGTGTTGAAAGAACGATAATTCCCAAGCCATTGTTAATTGGTTTTAAATCTTTTATTTTTGAATAAACCCGTCGCCCTGGTTTTGAAACTCGATCGAGACTTCGGATAACAGGCTGATTTTCAAAATATTTCAACTCTATCTTAAGTTGCTCTACACCCATCGCGGCTTTTTCGCGAGTGTATCCCCTGATGTATCCCTCTTGTTTCAAAACTTCAAGCACATTTGCTCGAAGATTTGATGCAGGTGACATAATGGTCTGCTTTCTTGCCCTTTGACCATTACGAATCCGGGTTAACATATCCCCTAAAGAGTCTGAGAACGACATTCGTGCTCCTCCTACCAACTTGACTTTGTCATACCGGGTATAAGACCGGAAGACGCAAGCTCGCGCAATGCGATTCTAGAAAGTTTAAATTTACGATATACTGCCCGCGGTCTGCCTGTCAGCTGACAACGGCTCCGAACACGGGTTTTCGAGCTATTCCGCGGTAATTCAGCCAACTTAAGACGCGCCTTGAATCGCTCTTCAGGAGGCAAGGCCTCATTATTAGCAATGCTCTTTAGGCGCTCTCGACGGCCTTCATATTGCTTGACCATTCGCTGCCGACGGAGATTCTTTTCAATTGAACTTGTCTTTGCCATCTACTTCTCCTGCCCTTTTTGTCCTGTAAAGGGTAAGTCAAACCCCTTTAAAAGAACGAGAGCCTCATTATCGGTTTCTGCAGTTGTCACAAAAGTAACATCCATTCCGCGTATTTGCTCGACTTTATCATAGTTAATCTCTGGGAAAATAATGTGTTCACGTATCCCAAGTGAATAGTTTCCACGCCCATCAAAACTTTTAGGAGAAATTCCACGAAAATCTCGGATACGGGGCATTGCAATATTCACAAGACGATCCAGGAATTCATACATTCTATCATGCCTTAGAGTTACTTTAGCCCCAATATTCATTCCTTCACGGAGCTTAAATCCCGCGATTGATTTTTTGGCTTTTGTAAGGACAGGTTTTTGTCCCGCAATCAAAGCGAGTTCTTCAAGGGCTCCTTGAACTTTTCGGTTATCTTGAGCCGCTTCTCCAAGCCCCATATTAATAACGATTTTCTCAAGCCGCGGGACTTGAAAAGGATTCTTATACCCTATTTCCTTCATCAATGAAGGTTTGAGGACCTTCTCATAATGATCTTTTAATCTTGCCATTTTTACCCCTAACCCTCAATCGTTTCGCCTGAGCGTTTGGCAACACGGACTTTTTGTCCGTCCTTAAGGAACTTAATTCCAACACGCGTCGGCTTCTTAGACTTTGGATCTACATGTGCCACATTGGAGATATGAATCGTAGCTTCCTTTTGGATAATGCCACCTTCTTGCCCAACGGTTTGCCTTTGGTGCCTTTTAACGAGGTTTACACCCTGAACAATAAGACGATTGTCCTGTCGAAGAACCTTCAGAACTTGGCCTGACTTACCTTTGTCCCGTCCTGAAATAACGCAAACTGTGTCACCTTTTTTAATACGGAATTGCTGGGCCATTAGAGGACCTCCGGTGCCAAAGAAATGATCTTCATAAACTCTTTTGCACGCAACTCACGAGTCACAGGTCCAAAGATACGTGTACCAATGGGCTCGCCCTGTGGATTTATGAGAACAGCTGCATTATCATCAAAACGAATAGCAGAGCCATCTGCCCGACGGATTTCCTTTGCAGTGCGTACAATAACTGCCCGATGAACAGCTCCTTTTTTAACTCGCCCTCGAGGAATTGCATCCTTTACCGAAACGACAATAACATCTCCGACTGTAGCGGTCTTTCGTTTAGATCCACCCAGAACCTTGATGCACTGCACCCGACGGGCGCCAGAATTATCGGCCACCTTCAGGTTGGTTTGCATCTGAATCATTTTTTACTTCCTTTCCTCCTAATACATAAGTGTATTAGCGATCACCTTCAACAATAACTTCCCAAGTTTTGGACTTGGAGTAAGGTTTACATTCTTGGATGCTTACCTCATCCCCTTCCTTAAACCGATTTTGTTCATCGTGGGCTGCATACTTTTTAGAGCGCTTAATGAATTTGTGATAAAGCGGATGCTTCACCCGGCGCTCAACTTCAACTGTGACTGTCTTATCACACTTAGCGCTAACAACAGTCCCTCTTAAAACACGTTTTGGCATAATAAACTCCTCAAACTGCCTTTTTGCGCTGACTCAATAGTGTTTTGATGCGCGCAATCGACTTACGTGCAATACGAAATTGGTGAGTCTTTTCGACTTTTCCTGTGGCCTGCTGAAAACGAAGCCCCATTAATTCTTTTCTCAATTCAATAACTTTTGCCATTAGGCCTGCGTCATCTAGCTGCTTGATCTCTTGAAAATTCATTACTCAATTCCTCTTGTTTCACGAGAAATAAACTTTGTTGCGAGTGGCAACTTAGCTGCGGCTAAAGCAAACGCCTCACGTGCAAGTTCTTCTGGCACCCCATCAAGCTCAAACATAATTCGGCCGGGATAAACACGGCAAGCCCAAAATTCAGGCGATCCTTTTCCACTTCCCATGCGAACTTCTGCCGGTTTTGTTGAAACTGGCACATCTGGAAAAATACGAATCCATACACGCCCAGTTCGTTTAATATGACGCGTGATGGCTCTTCTCGCTGCTTCTATTTGACGAGCCGTTACCCGCTCTGGAGCGATTGCTTTTAAGCCGAACGCACCAAAATTCAGGCTGGTTCCACCTTTGGCATTTCCATGGATGCGCCCTTTAAAGGCCTTCCTATATTTTGTCTTCTTAGGTGCTAGCATGTGTCAACAATCCTTTAACTAGCCGTACGGTTAACAGTATGAAGGGCATTGCGCTTATCAAGAGCCATTGGATCATGCTCCATAATATCACCCTTATAAATCCATACCTTCACACCAATGGTTCCATAAGTGGTTTTAGCGACCCCTTCGCCATAATCAATATCTGCCCGGAATGTATGCAAAGGAACTTGCCCCTCTCGATACCATTCCATACGAGCAATTTCAGATCCGCCAAGACGGCCGCTAACATTAATACGAATGCCTTTGGCCCCTAATTTCATGGCTGCTTGCATAGCTCGTTTCATTGCGCGCCTGAATGTTACACGCCTTTCAAGCTGCTGAGCGATAGAATCAGCGGCAAGTTTCGCATCGAGCTCAGGTTTGCGGATTTCCAAAATATTCAAACTAACATCTGTTCCAACTATCTTAGAAAGCTCAGCTTTTAACTTTTCAATGTCTGCACCCTTTTTACCAATTACGATCCCTGGACGAGCCGTGTGAATGGTCACGAGAGCTTTTTTTGCAGGCCTCTCAATAACTATTTTGGAAACTCCAGCTTGGGACAATCGATCCTGAATATATTTCCTAAGCTTTATGTCCTGATGAAGCAGTTTATTGTAATCATGACGGGCAAACCAGCGGGAATCCCATGTCCGGTTGATCCCTATGCGCAAACCTATTGGATTAACTTTTTGACCCATTACGCAACTTCTCCAATTTCACTTACTATGATACGAAGGTGGCTGAAAGGCTTTTTTATTCGCCCAGCTTTACTCCGGCCTCTAATATCTAATCGTTTCATGACAAGCGCCTTGCCAACTGTGGCTTCAGATACGTACAACCTGTCAATATCGAGCCCATGGTTATTCTCAGCATTTGCAATTGCAGACAATAATGTCTTTTTAACGTCAATTGCAATCCTTTTTGGAGAAAAAGTCAAAGCATTTAAGGCTCTCTCTACTTTTTGTCCCCTAATCATTTGAGCCACAAGATTCAACTTCCGTGGGCTTACACGCAGCATACGTAAGTTCGCCATGGCTGATGTATCGGAAAGACTTCGTGGCGTTTTCGGCTTTGACATCTCTATCCCCTTTTCGCCTTTTTATCTGCTGCATGGCCATAATATGTTCGAGTCGGGGCAAACTCTCCAAACTTATGACCAATCATATTTTCTGTCACAAGAACAGGTATAAATTTTTGCCCATTATAAACCCCGAAAGTGATGTCCACAAACTGGGGCAAAATGGTTGACCGACGCGACCATGTTTTAATAACTTCTCTACGACCTGACTCGCGGCTAGCTTCTGCTTTCTTGAGAAGATAACCATCAACAAAAGGTCCTTTCCATACTGAACGTGCCACTTACCTTGCTCCTTTTTACTTCCGCCGCCGAATGATTTGACTTGAGGAAGCTTTCTTCCGATTTCGTGTCTTTTTCCCCTTTGTTGGCTTACCCCAAGGCGTACAGGGATGGCGCCCTCCAGAGGTCCGCCCCTCACCGCCTCCATGAGGGTGATCAATTGGGTTCATAGCTACACCTCGAACAGTCGGTCGGACACCAAGCCAGCGTTTACGACCGGCTTTACCCAAATTAATATTTTTCTGATCTGGGTTTGAGAGAGCCCCAACAGTTGCCATACATTCACCGCTAATTTTACGAACTTCTCCCGAAGCCAACTTTAAAATAGCAGATGGGCCGTCTCGCCCAACAAGCTGGACATACGTCCCTGCAGATCGCGCCAATTGGCCGCCTTTTCCTGGTTTCATTTCCACATTGTGAATAATTGTTCCAACAGGCATGTTCTTTAAGGGCATTGCATTTCCAGGCTTAATGTCTGCTCTTTCTGAAGCAATAACCTGGTCTCCAACTGTAAGACGTTGGGGCGCTAAAATATATGCTTTTTCACCATCATTATACTTAATGAGAGCAATAAATGCTGTCCGGTTTGGATCGTATTCTAAACGCTCAACAACAGCTGGGACATCCTGCTTCGTCCGTTTAAAATCAACGAGGCGATACCTTTTTTTATGCCCCCCACCAATATGATGGGTTGTAATTCGACCGTGATGGTTACGCCCTCCCGTTTTCCTAAGCCCTTCCGTGAGTGGCTTATGAGGAGCGCCTTTCCAAAGTTCACTTCGGTCTACTAGAATAAGACCTCGCTGCGATGAATTGACTGGTTTATAATGCTTTAAACTCATTTTTATAATCCTGATGCAATGTCAATTGAACTACCCTCAGCCAATGTTACGATAGCTTTTTTTCGGTCACGCCTTTGGCCCGGAATTCCGCGAAATCGCTTTGTCTTCCCTTTGACACGTAGGGTATTTACGTCTGTGACTTTGACTTTAAAGATGTCTTCAACCGCCTTCTTTATTTCGGGCTTTGTTGCGTCCAATGCCACATTAAATGTGACTTTATTTTGCTCATTTCCTTTGGTTGACTTTTCCGTAATTACAGGAGACTCAATCACCTGATAAAGGCGCTCTGTCCCAAGGGAAGAAACTTTCTTTGCAACCTTACTCATTTTAATCTGCTCTCTAGATTCTCAATGGCCGCTTTTGTCAATACTAAGTGTTCATGGCGCAATATGTCATAAACATTAATCCCCTGTTGAGGAAGAACATCAACACCAGGAAGGTTAGCTGCCGTGCGCGCAAAATCTTTATTAACCTCTATCCCATCAATAATCAAGGCCGAACGTAATCCCAGGTCTTGAAATTTTTTCACAAGGTCTTTTGTCTTTTTTATTCCCGCATTTAGATCTTCAATGATCAATAATGAACCACTTGCTACTTTTGAGGAAAGTGCCGTTTTTAAAGCCATTTGCCGAATTTTTTTCGGAAGTTTATATCCATGCTCGCGGGGATGAGGCCCAAAAATCACAGCGCCTTTTCTGAATTGAGGAGAACGCAAACTTCCTTGGCGAGCCCGACCTGTCCCCTTCTGCTTCCATGGTTTTTTTGTCGTTCCGCTAATTTCACTAATCCCTTTCGTAGAATGAGTCCCTGCTCGCCTTTTTGCAAGTTGCCAATGGACCATCCGAGCCAAAATATCCTGGCGAAGGGGCGTTGAAAAGATCTCAGGGTTTAATTGAACTTCCCCAACCTTTTTATTATCAAAATTGCGAACTTCGTACTTCATCTTATTCTGCCTCAAAAGTTGGATTCTGTTCATTTTGAGCTGAGGATTCATCTGCTACTTGAGCCACAGTTTCTGATGATGGTGCCTCCACTTCCTTTACAGGGGACGCTGATTTTAGAAGGGCCGCAGGAAAAGGAAGCCCTTTTGGAGCCTTTTTCTTGACCGCATCGCGAATTAAAACATATCCGCCAGGATTCCCTGGAACTGCCCCTCGAACCGCAATAAGTCCTCTTACCGGATCTGTTAGGATAACTTCAAGGTTTTGAATAGTTACCCGCTCATCACCTAAATGTCCGGCCATTTTCTTTCCCTTAAAGGTTCGACCTGGATCCTGACGTTGTCCTGTGGACCCATGGCTCCGGTGAGAAATGGAAACGCCGTGACTTGCCCTGAGCCCACCAAAGTTATGTCGTTTCATTGCTCCAGCAAAACCTTTACCAACTGAAATTCCTGTTACATCAACATATTGGCCATGTTGAAAATGATCGACAGACAGTTGATCTCCAACATTTAAAACAGCATCCTCTGAAACGCGAAACTCGGCGACCTTTCTTTTCGGCTCTACTTTAGCCTTAGCAAAATGTCCCCTTTGTGCCTTTGAAATTCGCTTTACTTTCGCTGCTCCTACTCCTAGTTGAACAGCTGCATAGCCATCTTTATCTGCAGTCTTTACAGAAACAACCTGACAGTTATCAACTTTGAGAAGGGTAATAGGAATGTGCTCGCCCTTTTCAGATAAGAGACGACTCATTCCCAATTTTTCAGCGATCAAACCTGTCCGCATGGTCTTAAGCCCCTAGAGTTTAATTTCAACATCAACACCTGCAGGCAGATCAAGCTTCATCAAAGCATCTACTGTCTGAGGTGACCATTCAATAATATCCAAAAGTCTCTTGTGCGTTCGGATTTCAAACTGCTCACGGGACTTTTTATCAATATGGGGTGAACGAAGTACTGTATACTTTTCAATATCAGTTGGAAGAGGAATTGGACCACAAACTTTGGCACCTGTCCTCTTCGCTGTATTTACAATCTCGCTCGTCGACTGATCCAAGACACGATAATCATAGGCCCGAAGACGGATACGTATATTTTGGTTTTCACTCATCATAACTTCCTTTTTGTGCACCCCTATTGAGCACTGATAACATCAACTACTTCACGATAGAAGCGACGACGCCAGCACCGACTGTGCGACCTCCTTCTCGTATCGCAAATCGAAGTCCTTCATCCATCGCTATCGGCGCTATCAACTCTACTTCCATCGCTACGTTGTCCCCAGGCATCACCATCTCAACTCCATCCGGCAACTTCACCGTCCCCGTCACATCCGTCGTCCGAAAGTAAAACTGCGGGCGATAATTACCAAAAAAGGGCGTATGTCGTCCTCCCTCTTCCTTCTTCAATATATACGCTTCACACTTAAAGTTCGTATGCGGCGTTATAGATCCCGGCTTCGCCAATACTTGTCCTCGCTCCACTTCCTCCCTCTTCGTACCTCGTAAAAGCGCTCCTATGTTATCTCCTGCCTGTCCCTGATCCAACAACTTACGGAACATCTCCACTCCCGTCACCGTCGTCTTCTGCGTCGGACGCAATCCAACTATCTCTACTTCCTCTCCAACCTTCACTATCCCACTCTCAACTCGACCCGTCACTACAGTCCCTCTCCCCGATATCGAAAATACATCCTCTATCGGCATCAAAAACGCCTTATCTATCTCC